>RCNO01000002.1 GCA_003731685.1 Bacteroidetes/Chlorobi group bacterium MS-B_bin-24 | reverse complement strand
TTTTTTTCGGTTCGGCTCGTGTTCGTCCAAGCGAGGAGTATGAAAAGGAAATCGAGGAACTAAAAGCGAAATTGACCGAGGTATCCGAGCGCGACAAAACACGAATAAGGAATAAAATAAAGGAATTGGAAAGGTTGAAGGAGAGGGTTTCTCCTTATTATGACCAAGCCTATGAATTGTCGAAGAAAATTGCCCAGTGGAGCCAAAGTTTACAGCCAAAAAATCGCTTTTACATTTGCACGGGCGGAGGACCCGGAATTATGGAGGCTGCGAATCGCGGAGCACACGACGCTGGGATGAAGACCATAGGGCTCAACATCAGTTTGCCCTTTGAACAGGAGCCAAATCCTTATATTTCGCGGGAATTAAATTTTGAATTTCATTATTTCTTTATGCGGAAGTTTTGGCTTGTATATCCCGCCCAAGCCTTGATAGTTTTTCCCGGTGGCTATGGAACGATTGACGAGATGATGGAAATCTTAACACTTCGTCAGACGGGAAAGATGAAAAAGCCCCGCCTGATAGTACTCTATTCCAGCGACTATTGGAAAAAAGTAATTAATTTTGATTATCTTGTTGAAATGGGAATGATTGGCAAAAACGACACAAAAATTTTCAACTTCGCAGATACTCCCGATGAAGCATTTGAAATAATTTTAAGTGAATTAAATACAAAGAAATAATTTTTTGAAAAAATTATTAATTTTGAATGGTTAGTAAAGTATAAAAATGGATTCTCCAATTTTAAGAAAAGCTCCAATTCAAATTTTGAAGGAGAATGGAATCGATTATCTTTATCGCATAACCCATAAGAAAAATCTCAAATCAATATTGAGATTCGGTTTGTTATCCCGCAATTTATGTATAGAAAAGGGATTAGCAGTTGAAGAAATTGGGGACACGGAAATTAAGGAGAGAAGAGGAATGACAATGTTACCATATAGCGGTTTGAGATTAAATGATTATGTACCATTATACTTCAATCCAAGAAATGCCATGATGTATAAAGTTTGTAAAAGGTTTAATGCTAGTAATTTAGTTGTTCTTGCTTATGATTTAATGATGATTTTAATTTCTGGAACAATTTTTACTGATGCTAATGCGGCATCAGAGGTTGCAAATTTTTATTATAGAAAATCTGAGCTTGAAAAGTTTGATTGGAAGATTATCCAAAGCAAAGATTGGAGTTTAGGAGGCATAACCTTTCGTGAAATAAAACAGAAGATGATGGCTGAGGTTTTAGTAAAGGAAAGAATACCAAGAAAGTATTTAAAGAAATTAATATGCAATTCATTAGAATCGGTGGAAGATATTAAAAGTTTGGTAAAAGGTAAGGTGGAAATTGAAGTTTCGGAGGGTATGTTTTTCTACTAATTTTAGGGATATAATATGTTAGAAATTAAGAAAGGAAATATATTTCAAACCACTTGTGAAGCATTAGTTAACCCTGTAAATTGTATGGGGGTTATGGGCAAGGGCCTTGCCTATGAATTTCGTCTTCGTTATCCAGATTTATATCAAGAATACAAAAAACAATGTGAAAAAAATCAAATTCAAATTGGAAAGTTGTGGATTTACAAAGCAAAAGACGGAAAAGTAATAGTTAATTTTCCAACTAAATATCATTGGAAATACCCTTCAAAGATTGAATATTTGGAGAAAGGTTTGAAAAACTTCGTTGAAATTTATAAACAAGAAGGAATTGCTTCTATTGCTTTCCCGGTTTTGGGCTCCGAAAATGGTAAGATACCATTACAAGCTGCTCTTAATGTTATGAAAATGTATTTACAGAATTTAGATTTAAAAATCGAAATATACATTTTTGATAAGGATTATCCCGATGACTTATTGCCTATTTTTAAAAGCAAGTTTGAATCTATTGGTAAACAAGAACTTTCAAAAGGCCTGGGTCTAACACAAAATAGTATCTATAAGATAAGAGAAACATTAAAGAATGCAAAGAATATTAACAATATAATTGACCAAACTGGGATTAATAGACAAAAATTCGAAAGATTATTTCGGTTTATTATGCAAAGAAGCGAAGGTAATACCCTACTTTCCCCTGAAAAGGAAAAACTTCCATTGTGAACTAATCTAATGCATATTTTTTGATTTCCTTTGTAATGGGGGAAAATTTTTTCATTTTAAAGAAAGAAAGGGTTTTGAATAGTTGAAATAACACAAGGGATTTTATTCTTTCTTCTTAAGATATTTTTTGGGGTATTCGAAAAAGCGAAGCTTTCCAGATTGAGTTAAAATGTTTCTCCACGAATCGAATTCAAAATCGATACAAAGAATACCAGTTGTTGGGATGTTATCGATAAACATATCCGAAAGTTGGTTCCCAAGAGAAGTTATATCGGGATTGTGTCCGATTAAAAACACTGTGTTGTGGTTGTCATCGATATTTGAAAGCAATTTCCTGATTGCAGTGGCTCCCATCGAGTAGATTTCGTCCCTTACCATCACTTTGTTTTTGTTGTATTTGAATTCATCGAGGAAGTACTCCAATGTTTGCAAAGCTCGTGTTGCGGGGCTTGTAATAATCAAATCGGGATAAACACCTTTCTCTTTGAGAATTTTAGCCATAAAAGGTGCGTCTCGTTTGCCTCGCTTGTTCAAAGGTCTTTCGATATCGGTCAGGGTTGGGTCTGACCAATCCGATTTAGAATGTCTAATAAGTACAAGTGTTTTCATAGTTATTACTTCTTTTTGATTTTAAAAAATTCTCTTTCCAAAGCCATAGAATTCTTGACTTCACTGGCTTTCGATGGTTGTGAAAGCTTAGTGTATGCAGAGACCAAACAATTCTCAATTCGCCTGCGAATCAACTCCCGTCGGTTTTCATCTTCAATTTGAAGCCAAGCTTTTTGTTCGTAATATGTTAGAAGCTTAGAAATCACCGCTTTTGGCCTTTTAAGCGTGTCCCTTTCTGCAGACGAAACAACGCTTTCAAGTTGAGCAAAGACATTGATTTTAATGGTATCTTTCTCGTTATGTATTTGGTTGAAATGTTCAATTTTTTTAATCAAACTATTTACAACATCCTGATTTGTGAAATCATAAATTTTGTATTTTATTGGGAATGGTGGTCGGATTTTAATCGTAATATCGTTTGGTGAATGAGGGAAGCCAGCAAGATTTAACTTGTCGATGATTTGTTGTACAATGTTAATATTGAGGTTGGTATTGACAAGTGCTAATCCTGCTCGAAGAATCAAATTGCCAGAAATTCCATTGTTAATAAGTGAATAATGCCTAAGAATAGTTTGCCTGATGAACTGTGCTTGATTGTAACATCTTTGATAGTCGTCTCCGCCAAGCCCTTTACGAGAACGAAGCAGTTGTAAGATGGACTTGGCGTCCTTGTATCCAAGGAACTCGAGAATGCCAATTACTTGGGAAAAACCAACTTCGATGTAGTAGTGAATCTTGTCGATGTGTGCGATTTTTGTCAGCTCTTTTAAGTAAAATTCTCGACCTTTAACGGCGCGAACAACAGTTAATTTATTTTGCCCCGTTGAGTCGTCGAAGCCAGCATCGGCAGGAGTGTCGCGAGGCACAGAAATAATTTCGATTTTTCCGCTGTCAATCAGGATTGAAAGGATATGATTTGCATCTGCATGGTTACTTTTTGTACCTAATCTTGAGTCTAAGCCTACAACAGCAATGTTTATTCGGCGACCGGTGTAACGGGATTGGGTGTCGGCTCCGGCGTTGTTGTCGAACTCAAAATTGTGGTTAAAAGCAAAGTCGTTGTAATCGCTGTATGTTATTTGGTCATCGGTTGAGTCGGGAAGTACAGCTTTTAAGAAATTCGTGTCTTTGAGTTGGTTTTTGGCGTTTTCGGTTTCTGTTGTCAATTGGTTTTCAATTTGCGGTTGCGTTTGTCCCGATGTATTAAAAAATGAAAAGTAAACAAATAATCCAATCGAAGCAAATACAACAAAAAAAAGAACGAACAAAATAATCAATCGTGAAATAAGCTTTTTTCTTTTGTTCGGATTTTTGCCCATTTTTCGGAAATAAAAATGCAACTTAACACATTTTTAACAAATAAAATGAAGGATTTTACCTTTGTGTAATGTTTTGAATTACTTTTCGAGAAGAAGATATTTAACTAACTTTCCGATTTCAAGGCAACAGGTTAAGCCGGGAGACTCTATGCCAATTAAATTGATAAAACCGGGAAACCCGTTTTGGGTTTCTTCTTTTATGATAAAATCAGGGTAATTGGAAAATGTTCGAAGTTTTGGTCTAATTCCAGCTTGGTCGGGTAAAAGGTCTTCGAGTTCGAGCCCCGAAAGATACTTTGATGCAGATTTGTAAAAAACTTTTGCTTTTTGTTCAGGAACAGAATAATCTTGTTTTCGTTCAGAAAGGTATTCCAAATCGGGACCAAGCTTCAAGTTTCCATCGAGTTCAACGGTCAAATGAACACCGAGGAACGAGGAATCTTTGGGCGGCACGGGATAAATCAAATGTTTGGCTAAATGGCTTTTGGAAGGCTTAATGCGGAAATAATGCCCCTTTGCCCATTGCAATGTGTAACCAAGTTCTTCAATATTCAAACCAACAAGCTGGGCAATTGTGTCGCTTTCCAATCCTGCAGAGTTGATAATGAATTTGCTTGTGGTCGAAAAAACTTCTCCACTTTCCGTTTGGGCAAATATTTTGTACAATCCCCCGGAAAATTCAATCCCAACAACGTTGTGTCGAAATGCGAACATACAATTTTTGCTTGTCGCCTCGATGTAAAGCGATTCCATTAGTTTGTGGCTATCGACAATACCTGTTCGGGGCGACCAAAGCCCAACCAGTGCTTTAACATTTGGCTCATCTCTTCTGATTTCATCTGCGGACACAAAATAAATTTCGTCAACATTGTTCGATTTAGCATTTTTATAAAGATTTTCGAGGTATGGAATTTCATTTTCGTCGGTGGCAACGATATATTTCCCTATCTTTTTGTGAGGTATGTTATGACTTTGACACCATTGATAAAGGGAACGATTGCCTTCGACGCAGAGCTTTGATTTCAGGGTTTCCGGTGGGTAATAGATGCCCGAATGAATTACTTCGCTATTTCGGGAAGAAGTTTCTTGTCCAAAAGATTTGTTTCTTTCAATAACCAAGGTAGAAAATGTTTCCGAAAGAAAAGCGGCACAAGCCAGGCCAACAACTCCGCTTCCAATAACAATAACATCGAAATCCATTTTAAAATCTGTATCTAATGCCAAAAATCAAAGAGAGACGATGGTAATACCAGTCGCCATCGGTTATTAAACTTGATAGGGGATATTTATATTCTAAAACTCCCGAAATGGCAAATCGAGGATGGAAGAAGTATTGATATCCAATCCCAAAATTCAAGTTTGAACGAAGCGTGGAAAGTGATTCAATAGTATTGATGTTTGGTTCCACAAGAGTTTTTTGGTTATTTGAATAGGTGTAATTTGGTGGAGAGATGATATATCGAGAAAATTCTACTGCTCGCGAAAGCGTTAAATCGAATTCCACCCCCCCGTGAATGAAAAATCTATAAGGCAGGTGAAATTCACCGAGAATGGACAGTCCGAGGAAGGAACCAAGAAGGGAAATTTTACGCCCTTCCGAAAAGTTTGCCAAGGTGCCATCATCCAATCGAATACGAGAGGATATGGTATCGGGGGCTTCTATTTCTCCCATAAAGTTTTCTAAAGTCAAACGGGCTGTAAGACCAAGGTTTTCGGTAAAAAATTTTGTGAAGCTCAGACCAAAAAAACCTGCTAAGCCAGAGGAATTCTGGTATTTACCATAGGATTTAAGATTTCCAGTAGAAGAGAGCGAAGGTGAATTAAATACCAAAGAGACGAGACCGTAAATTCCAAATTGATAGCCTGGATTGATTTTGCATCCTTTATCCAATCCAGTTTGAAGCTCGTAGTATGATTTTCCGCGTGCTGCGTCGAATGTGTAGCACAAAGTCCATTCCGAGACATTCATTGCGGCGTCCGAGGCAATAAATTTTAACCTTGAGGAAAGATTTGGGTCTATTGGATTTGCCTTAATCAAAATCTGCGGCGTTCCTTCTTCGATTTTGGGAATTTTAACATCGAAGCCTACATTTTCGATGATAGAAATGCCCCGGAGCCCGGTATCATCTTCACGGTCATCGCGAACGAATAAGTTGTAGCCATCGGTCGAAGGTTTTCCGTCGGCTGTTGGGGGAAGAGTATCCTTGGCTGGTTCGTAATCGATGAACGATTGCCCAGCCATAGTTCCATAGGCATCGAAAGAGTCGCTACCATAGCCAAATCCATAGGAATACATTCCGAAAGGCAAGTCGGCGGAGATAGAATGAGTACCAAACGGAACTTGAATGTATCCAATCGAGTAACGGCTAATACCCATTTGTGTAAAAAGCGAGGAATCCACCGGAAATCCGTCCAATCGAAGGCTTTTAATTGCAATTGTCGGAATAACAACGTTAATCCAGTGGCGCCATTGACCATTGACCGGGGTTGCAAAGCGGTAGCTTTTAAGAAATTGCTGAGTTGGGCTAATGAGAAGCATCATTGGGTCGCCGATAGAGTCGCCATCGCGAAAGCCATGAGAAAATTGTGCAACGAGAATTGGTTTGTTGGCAGTAACTTGGACGGGCTTGCTGAGAATGCTGTCTAAAAATTCGCCGCCATTTAATGTTTTGACCAATTTCCCGTCGAAGAAAACGCGGGTTGCGGGTTCATTTGCAAGAACTCGTAGCGAATATCTTCTTCGCGATTTCAACATACCAACGTAAAAATGTTTTCCCCAAGAAGGGATTGGGGGAATTTGTTCAACCAGATGGTTGCAAGCAATTATTTGTGGCGGGACGTAAGCACATTGATGGCCTGCAAACACAGCAATCTTTTTGTTTGCTTTGATGTAAGTTCCTGTTAGGTCGCATTTTGGTTCGGGTCGAAACTTTGCAAGAACTTGATATACTTCCCCTTTGTTCAATTTAATTGTAAAAGGAATATTTGGGGAATTCGAACCAGCAGTTTCGTATGTTGGAGTTATTGTAACCTCGGTGCCATCTTCGGTTGCAACGACTGCAAATATGGGAACTAATTCCATTGAAACTGTGTAGCACATAACTCTGTATTCAGTTCCAAGAACCTCGACGGGGAAGGAAAGAAATGTGTCGGTCGTTTGGAATCGTCTATTTAAGCCGTAAACAAAGATTGGTTTCTCCGAAACAATATGGACGGCAAGTTTCTCGATAGTTTGATTGCTTTTAACTTCCGCCATCGAAGGTATACGAACATTTTGGACTGTTTTTGCTTTAACAAATACTTGGGTTCTGTAATTTATTCCCGCAACTTCGATTGTTACTCTTGTGTCTTCTTCACTTGTGAGAAATAACTCCAAGAAAAGTTCAGATGGCGGCTGTTTGGGATTATCTTCGGTGTAGTTCTTCATAAAGCAAATCCAGAAGTCAGTCCCAACAGGGATTTTAATCTTGTGGTATTTTGTAAATGCAATTGAATCGGGAATGATTTCTTTGTTCTGCAAGGAATCCTTTGGAATTTGGGAAAAGGAACAGAATTGGAAAGTGAAAAACAATGCCAAAGCAAATATAGAAAATTTTAATTTCATTTTATTTTACAACTAAAAATTTTGATGAAAAAGTCCCAATAGAAAATGCATTTAATTGCAGAAAATATGCACCCGAAGGAAAATCGGGCGGCAATTCGATGGTGAGTTTATAATCGCCATCCTCAAATTTACCATCAACAGGATATTGTGAATTGTTCCCCAAAACTTTAAACAGGTCGGGAGTTCGGCTTGAACTGTATACTTTTTCGCCAATAAAATTAAATATAGTAAATTCAAGGTAGCTCGTTTTCGACAAACCGAAGTAGAACCACAGGGAATTGCTTGTTGGTAATGGAGAAGCAATCGAAATGTAAGTCGACTTAATTGGAATGACCGATGGTCCTTGAGCAATTATTTCCCCACCGTTGGAAACAAATTGTGCTGGTGAACCATCGACTTCTAAATTGACAATGCGAATCGTATCGACAGAGTCACGGTAGACCAAGCCTTCGACGAGAAGCTGGCAAAGAATGGCTCGGGAATTGCCAATGTTTAGATTTGAGCTTTCAATTGTAAGCTTAGCTTTTTCGAGTGTGTCCAAATTTAAGCTAAATTTGGGCAAAGGCTCTGTTATAATAAATGCGTCCGAACCAAGGACTTTTTTTATGTCCAAAATATAGGCATTGAATTGCAATGTTAATTTGAGTGAATTAATGTTTGCTTGGTCGTTGGAAAAGTATATCGAAAGAGTATCGATTGTCCCTCTGGTGAGAATCTTTTTAGGTAAAGTAATTGTGGCTTCGGCAAATGAATTATAAACCGAAATGAACAAAAATGCAAACGAAAAGGCTAAAACCCTTAAATACATTATTTAATTTATAAAACTTAAAACTACAAAATTATTCAAAAAAAATATTCCTGCAATTATCGTTAAATTAAACTTCCCTGTTCTGGGAATTGTAAGAATTGAAATAGCGGGAATTAAGATGGATTTTGATTTTTAAATTCTGTTTGTTCTAATTTATTTAGAAAATTACTTAATACAATCCACAATATTTGAAAAATTTATAAAAATTTGTTCTATTGTTGGGGCAATTTATGAATAGCCTATAAAAAGCATACAACAAAACATATCATTATAAGATGTACAATTAGTGACAAACACATAGGAATAGGGGTTGAACACACTGGTTCGCCCCTTCAAGACCTTGTAAGTTTTTCAGACATCGGATGTTTAGCAAACATCCGATGTCTTTTTGGAATGTATCTTGTTTAGGTCAGGAGACAGCGTATTCGATTAAAACACAAATAATTTAATATCTTGTAGGGGCGAATAATTATTCGGCCCTACAACAAAAACACTGAATTTCCCACGGAGTTGCTAAATTTTTTAGGAACCTTTTCGTCTTCTACTTTCTAAAATTCAATTTTTGGATATGAGAGAGAAACTCGAAAGTATAATTGAAAGGTATAATTTCATTCAAGAGGAGTTGAATAACCCCGAAATCGTCAAAAATGTGAAGAAATTCACAGAATTGTCGAGAGAAGCCAAATATTTGACTCCAATTGTGGAACTTTCGAGAGAATATATCAAAATTTTGGAGAATATTGAATCGAATTTGGAACTGATTCGAAGTAATGTGGAGCCCGAACTTCGTGAACTTGCTTACGAAGACAATGAAAATTTGGAGAGAAAGAAAGAGGAACTCGAAGAGCAATTAAAGTTGCTTTTAATCCCGAAAGATATGAATGATATGAAGAACTGTATTGTTGAAATTCGTGCTGGTACTGGTGGAGACGAGGCTGGTTTGTTTGTTGGCGACTTATTTCGAATGTACCAAAAATTTGCAGAGCGGCAAGGTTTCAAGATTGAAGTTATCGATTTCAACGAAGGAGAACGCGGTGGCTTCAAGGAGATTATTTTCTCTATGAGTGGCGACGATGTTTATGGCTTAATGAAGTTCGAAAGCGGGGTTCATCGAGTGCAAAGAGTTCCCGAAACCGAAGCAAATGGCAGAATCCATACATCGGCGGCAACTGTGGCTGTGCTTCCCGAAGCCGATGAAATCGATATTGAAATCAAGGATGAGGATTTACGAATCGATATTTTCCGCTCGGGTGGCAAAGGCGGTCAAAATGTGAATAAGGTTGAAACTGCTGTGCGTATCACTCATATTCCAACGGGAATTGTTGTATCTTGTCAGGACGAAAGGTCGCAGTTGAAGAATCGTGAAAAGGCAATGAAGGTGCTTCGCTCCCGATTGTATGAGCTTGAACGCCAAAAGCAGAAAGCCGAGATAAGTTCGGCGCGCAGGGAGATGGTGCGTTCGGGCGACCGTTCCGAAAAAATCAGAACCTATAACTGGCCACAGAATAGAGTGACAGACCACAGGCTCGAGGGCGAGCAGAAAAATTATCCGCTTTCCGAGGTCTTGGAAGGCAACCTTCTGCCGATTATCGAAAATCTTCGAATTCTCGAGAGAACGCAATTGCTAAATCAAGGCTTGGCAGTTGCCGAAAAGAATTGATTTCCCTTTTCAAAAGTTAATTTTTTACTCTCAGGGTTGGTTCTTAAATAGAAATATTTCTTTTTCAATTTTACTTGCGGAACCAAAAACCCCAATGGCTCCATTGACGCTGGACAGGAGCGGATTTATTTGATTTGCACGAAATTGTTGTAACACCCAACGCAAAAAGTTGTAATCGGGGGCAAAAACAATAATTTTGTGTTTCCCAAACCATTTGAAGAGCAACCAATAAATTTCATACTCAACATTTGGTATTGCATCCCAAAGCGATAAATCATAATAATCTCTGGTTCTTCTTCTTTCGTTGTCGAAAGGGTTAAACACTCGACGATTTTTTTCATTACTTGGGGGTACAAGGTATTTCCCATATTCAAGAGAATCAAGACATTTAGTTACCAGCAGATAGTAAAGCATATTTTTTACTGGAGACCATTTGATTTTAGCAGGTTTTCTGTCGCTGAATTTTGTTGTATCTTTTGGATAGAACAATGAATCTGGCGGTGGGATGACCCATTCAAATCGTTCAGGAGTAATTGTTGTCCCAGTGATTTTAACATTGTCGGGAGTGGTTATTTCAAGTTCATATTGTGTGTTTGGAAGTACTTTCAAAGAAGTATCAGGATAGAAATAAGCCCAGTTGTCCAAATTTCCAGTATCGCGAAAAGCCAAGGTGATTTCTTGATTATTGAAGCGGATTTTCACCGTAGCATCTTTGACCAATGCTTTCGATAAACGAAAGGAATCTTGCAAAGGCTGAGTTCTCAGCAATTTAATCATATCGATAGGCTGGTCAACAATTAGGAATGCTTCGACATAATATTGTGGAACATAATCTGTTGGGGGTGTGTCTTCACAGGAAGAGATTAGCATAATAATGAAAATGAAAAGAAAAATCAAAAGATTTAGAATATTCTTATTCTTTTTCATAGTTAATTTAGAATTTGATTTCATAGGACAAAGTCGGAGTAATTGGTAAAAGTTTAACATCTTCGATTTTTGGGAGTGCTTCGTTTGTGTTATAGTAACGGAACCAAATATCTCGGCGGTTGTAAACATTGAAAATGTCGAGAACAAGTTTTGATTGCAAGCCGAAAGTTTTGAAAGAATAAGTTGCCGATAAGTTGAGTTGGTGCGAAGGAGGTAACCTTAGACCATATCTTTGCGATGTAATGATTTTGCCTCTGCCGGCTGTTTGTTCGGGAAGGCGGGAAAGTAGAACCGAAGTTGCGCCAGTGTAGGACTGTCCAGATTGGAAGGTAAATGTGGCTCCGAAATCCCAATGCTCGCTCAGGATATATTGTAGCACGATTTTAAAGTCGTGTCTTCGGTCGTATTTGGGACGGAATTCCTTTCCATAATTGATTGAATCGAAACGAGCGTAGATATATCCTAATGCATAACCCATCCAACCAACGAATTTTCCGAATTTTTTCTGAATAAATATTTCCGCACCATAAGAGCGACCATTGCCAACATAGAAGACATCCGATGAAGTCCGGGCTGTGAGAACATTTAGGTTGAGTTCTGTGATATTAATCAGGGATTTGTAGTAAATATCGAAGTTCAAGTCGATGTCTTTAATAGGTTCTGTTTCGAGTGAAAATATAATGTGTTGGGAAGAAATTGGGGGTATGGTGGTGTCTGTTGGCAACCAAGTATCGAAGAAAGAAAAATCGGGCTGAGATGCTAATCTTATGTTCTGGTGATAAATCCCCCAAGCAAATTTTGCCGATATTTTCTCGGAAAACCTATACTTAACCGCAACTCTTGGGTCGAATGTTAATGCTTTGCTAAGTGTCCAGTAATTAACACGAAAACCAAGTTGAAGGGAAAGTAAATCGGTAAAATTAAGGTTTGTTTGTGTGTAAAGGCTGTGGTTCCAATCGTCGACTGTAATGTTGAGAATGCCAGCCGGAGTTACACCACTTGCTGTGTCTGATTCTGTTCCAGCAAGATTTTGAATGTACGAGAAACGGAATTTCGAGAGTTCATAGCCAAACTTGAAAGTCAGCCTATCGGAGAAGAACCAATCGAAGTTCGATTTAAAGTTTAAATCCTTGATTGAATTCTGAATTGTGAATTTAGAATCGCCAGCTTTCCCAGTGAATGAATTCTTGTAAAAGTTATAGCTCAAAGAGTTCGAGACAAAAATGTTATCGAACAGAATATGTATCCAACGAAGATAGGCTGCCCGATTCATAATTGTTACCTCGAAATCAATTCCAAAACCGCTATAACCCAGTAGGTCTTGGCTTTGGAACCCGCCGAGGGAGATTCTGTCGTTTCGGCTTAGTTCTTGTGTCAATTTTGCATTTATATCGTAGAACCAAAAATCGGGCAGGGGTGTGGTTGGGTCCTCTTTTATGAAATTCTTGATTAAGTCGATATAAGTTCTTCGAGCTGCAATGAACCAAGAGCCATTGAATAGCGGACCTTCGAGCATTGCTTTCGAAGAAATGACACCGATACCAGCTCCCCCAGAAATATGTTCACGATTTCCTTCCTTTTGGGTAACATTCAGCACCGAAGAAATTCTGCCACCAAATTCAGCAGGGAATCCACCTTTGATTAATTCGACATCTTTTATTGCCTCGGTATTGAATGTCGAAATAAATCCCAAAAGATGAGATGGATTGTATACTGTCATATTATCGAGCAGGACAAGGTTTTGGTCGGGGGAACCCCCGCGAACGAAAAGACCCGAAGAAATCTGCGATGAAGTTAAAATTCCCGGAAGGTATTGCAAAGAGCGGAACAAATCGGATTCCCCACCTATACGAATTTTTGATATCTGTTGGACAGGGATATTGATTTTGCTAATGGTTATTTCCCGTTTCTCGATTTCTTTTTCAGCTTCGATGCTAACTTCTTGTGTTTCGATATCGGTTGGTTTAAGATAATATTTTTTCCGCAAAACTTCTTTGGGTTTTAAGCTTATGGTATCGACTAATTTTTGGTATCCGATGAACGAGAGAACCAATCTGTACTTTCCAGGAGGTATGTTGTTCAATGCGAAAAATCCCGTTTTGTTCGTAATGGTACCAATTTTAGTTCCTTCGAGGTAAACAGTAACGCCAACCAGAATTTCTTTCGATTCAGAATTGTAGACAAATCCACTGATGGTGCAATTTTCCCCGATGTTTGTAGTTTCGATTGCATACATCGGGACATAGTGTATTATAATACATAGCAATACAATTCCAAGTTTATCTAATAATTTCATCATATTCTATATTAAAACGAAACATTAAAGACGAAAAAGAGAATTTAAGGTTTCAAAAATTTTGAAAGTAATTAAAACGAAATAACAGGAAATTTATGTATTAATTTTGGATTTCATAAGAATCCAGTTGAATTTTACCTTCAATCTTTTTCGAAAGAACTTTTTGAACGAAAAGTTTGAAACAACTTGTTGAGTTTTCTTTCCGCAAGCGAAAAAGCCCCGTTTTCACAGCTAATTGCTTTAAGCCAATTTGCAAGTGGACGAACCATCTTGTGAAATCAAAGAGAGGCTTTCCGACATCGATTGTTTATCAAACACCCGATATTTTTGCTATCGGTATCAGCCCATTGCTCGAAATGTCCTTCGTTTGGAAAGCCAAATTTTGGAGCTATTAATCTTCCCGAATTTAATTTACAACTAACTTTTACGAACAGGGAGTCAAGTATCTTTGTCAATTCATTAAGAAGTCAATTAATTCAGAACGAATTAATGGAAAAATAAAGAATATCCTTTGCAAAACACATAGGGAGTTTGAAATTGAATCTTTGGGATTTTGTGGCACCTATCATTCGACAATAAGCCAAGCGGAGCGATTAAGGATTCTTTCCAGCGGTGTGTTGTTTCCGTTTTGGCTTGCTGATTCTATCGCTTTTACTGGAAGAGCGATACCAACAAGGTTTTTCACTCTTTGGGCTCGGGCAAGTGCCAATCTTTGGTTGTGCTCTTCCGAGCCAATGTTATCGACTGAACCAACAATCGAAACTTTTTTGCCTTGCTTTTGCAACTTAACAATAATTTCTTGGATTTTTGGATTTTTCCAGTAAAATTCCGACTCATCGAAGTTGAACAGAGCAACAAGGATTGCATTCTGACTTTTAAAGGGATTGAAATATGTAAAGAAAGAAGTATCGTTGGAAGTTTGTGCGATATAAATAGTTGATTGAATGTTTTCTTTTCGTGGCAAATCCTCCAAAGTTTCAATTTCTACTTGAACATTTAAAGGAATAATCTTATTGTTGAAGTCCGGAAGTTGTTCCTTAAGGTCAAAAGAGTAATTTCCAGAGTTAAGTGGAATCTCACTCCCGTTAAATTGAATACTACCTTTAACTTTGTATTCTGTTTTTTCATCGGTTAAGATTTGAATATTCAATCGTGGTGCTGAAAGTAGCGTATCGCTTTTGATAGCGTTTTCCATTGGGATTATGAATTCGTTGTCGTTCAGAATAAACTGAACAAAGCGCAGTTCATCAATTAGTTCTGGAATCTGCTTTTTGGGTTTCGTGCTAATTTTTTTGACTTCTTTGATTCTATCGCCAAAGCCGTTTGAACGCAGAAATTCCACAACTCTTGTTACTCTTAAATCGCAGATGTTGGGTTGTTCGTCTTCGGTTTGAGAGCAAAGTATCGTTAAAGTGATGTCTTTGTTCCGTTTTAAAAGCGAAAGCAACGCTTCGATGACTTTTCTGTTTTCTGAATAAATTTGCTCGAACTCATTGGTTGTGGGGATTGTGTCGTAGCCAAAAAGGAAATCGTTCCTTCGATAGAAAATAATTGCTGGGATTGGCTTGATTTCGATAGTATTGAGAATTGATTTAACGATTTTGATTGTGTCGAAATTTTGAATTGCCTTTTTTTCGTCGGCAGATTCGATGAGCAATTTAGCCTGAATGGGAAGTCGTGGCTTTGGTTCAATTGGTTTTGGCAAATCTGTTGGTGGCGGAGGAGTAGGAACAGCGGGTTTAGACTTTGGAAGTGCATATCGTATATTAATACCGAGACCAAAAGAATGGGTTTGCCAGTCTAAATTTTTGACATTTTTATTTAGTGCATAATTAAACGATAGAATTGGCGAGATTGTGAAAGTATTAAAAGAAATTAATTCATAGCCTACTTGCAAATTGGCAATGATTATGGGGGAGATTAACTGCGGGATTGAACCAGAATAGGAATTTCGAATTCGAGAGCCATTTTCGAATGTTGCTTCTTTTGGCGAAATCAATTCTTCTCGTTGCCGAAAGTTTGAACTTAATGGCAGAAGAAAACTCGGCGAAAGTTTAATGAATAGTGGTTTTATTCCAAATGGGTTGCTAATCCTTAAACCGGGAATAAGTTCAAACGATTGGATAGAAGTTTCGAGTGTATGTTTGCTAATACCTTTGGCTACGTTATTCCCAATAATTACATCGGCAAAATATTCATCATTGCTGAATTTCCCGTATGCTCCTGTGTAAGCCAATTCGACAAAAAGCCCAAAATTGGTGTTGCCAATTGTGAACAAATTGTTTTGTAATCCACCAACGGAAACAGAAAATCCCATTCCAACGGCATCGGTAAAATTTCCGCAACAATCGTAACCCGGAAATCCCTTGAAGTTTCCAGTGTGATAATTTATATTGATTAAGCCTGTTGTTTCGAAATTGATTTTTGGCTTGCAATTCAAATTGTTTATAAGTATTGCAAAGATGATGATTATTAAACTTGATTTAGAATAAACTCGGTTGACCATCGCTGAACTTAAATTTTCAAGAAACTTTTGTTGATTAATATGTTTTTGGATTGGAGTATTATCCGATAAACTCCCGGCGAGAGAGTTCCAACATCCAGTGAAATTTTATTTGTTCCTTCGTTGAGAAGGACTTGGCTTGTTTGAATAACATTGCCAACAATGTCGACAATTTGAATTTTCATTAGGTCATCATAGTTTGAATATAGAATCAAATCCATCGAAGTTGAAGCTGGCTGGGGATTGATTTGAATTAAGTTAAGCGAATCCGCTGGAAGTAGGATTCTTCGAGTTCCGCAAAGACCAGTAAGCTGAATAAGTCCGGGTTTTGCCGAAACTTGCACATTTTTGCCCCAGAAAGCACTTTGGGGATTCCAGTCGATTGCGGAAGTGTCGCTTTCACCAAGACCGACGTTACCAATGATTTTACCGATTGTTCCTTCGAGCGGGAAATTGCCCTGAATTCTAAAAGTCAACACTCGGCGGTCGTTAATTATCTCGTTGCGAAGAACTTGGGTTTCTCCCCACTCGGATTTTACATCGAAAGGAAGGAACATTCGTGGGTTGAATGAAACTTCAGCCTCGAAAAATCTTCTTCCATTATATGGTTTGTTTTCGATGTTCTTGAAGAGTATTGGAATTTCTATTTCACCCTTTGGAATTGTTTTAATTTCTTGGAAGTAAATTTCCGAACTACCAAGATAAGGACCTAACGTAATTATTTGATTAACACCACAAGGGGAACTGTAAATTGTCATTTGTGCTTCAATCGGACTGCTGTTCTGCATTGTAATATTCAACATCTTTGCCGATTTCGATGCAATGACAAATGGCGTTTGAATATCGAGTGAATATGAATTTGCTGGTGAGAATACGACGCTGTCGACAACTACATCTGTTTCTGAATTGTTTTTGATTAAAAAGGACTGCTGTGGAATTTCGGGAATGAATCTTATGTCCGATGGTGCAACCGAAAGCTCAATTCCAATTCCTTTCCCAACTATTGGAATGCGGAATATGTAATCTTTTTGCCCAAGATAGAAAATCTCTAAATAAGAAGAAAATGAACCGATTTCTCGGGGTTGAAACTTAATAATGACCTTAAGCTTTTCGGATTTGCCCAAAATTTGATTATCGTGTGAAGAAATTATTGAAAAATATCTGTTTGAACTCGGGTCGATTCTTATAAAATCGATTGGTAGCTCCAAAGTATCATTGTTAATGCCGATTTCAAATTCAAACTCACGGGATTGATTGACACAAACTTCTCCAAAGTCGATTTGTGCCAATGTAAATGAAAAATCACGATTTATACCTTTTCCCATAAGTGGGATTCGGTATTCTTGGTAGCAAGCAATGACGACGAGTGTATCGTAAAAAGTTCCAGTGTCTTTGGGATTGTAGATGATGGAAAAGTTCCCGCAACTCTGTGGGTAAAGAGTATCGCCAGTTGGATTTCGAGATAAGGAGAAGTTGCGTCCCTTCGTGAAGTAGCAATAATCGATTATCAGAGGGACGTCTCCGATATTGCAGAAATGGTCGTCGATTGGAATGGTAATTGGTGAATAAATTTTCTGGGGTGGAAATTTTGCCTCTTTGGTCGTAATTTTGGCTCTGTGAATTTTGAATGGTTCGGAGACCACAATTTCCTGAAAGTCGAACTCACGGGTAACAATGACATTTCGTTCGGGTTCAGTTGTTGCAACAACGAAGCCAGTTGGAGATAATTTGCAGTCGGAAATTGAATAGCCTGCACCATTTATCTCATCGGTTTTGATGTCGTTGACAATATCCCAAAGGATGATCGAAGGTTGGTTTTGGAATCCAAGAACAACAAAGTTATCTGTTGGCGAGAAATCGACAGAAATGGCATCAGACCAGTTTTTGTATAGGGAGCGGACGATGACCCCGCTATTGATGTCCAGCACATAAGCGTCGGATAAATTCTGATAAATATCTGGGATGGTAAATTTCTTTGTTGTGAACGCTAAAAGTTTGCTATCGTTCGAAAGAGCGATGTTTGTTATATAAGGTAAGTATTTTAGTTCAATCTGCTTGATTTTTGATAAAGTTGTTAAATCGTAAAGCACAATTGTATTCGAAAGCAGAGCAACTGCGAGAAGGTTGTTTTTTAATGTTATATTTTGTATTGGTGCAGTGAATGTAAGGTTTTGTACGAAACTTAATTGAGGCAATTGGTAAATTTCAATAACATTGCTTGGAGATTTGAAAAGTATTAGATAATTTCTCTTGTTGTCGACGGAAAATTGGCCGATTCTTTCACCTTCGGGCAAAGCAATTTTGCCCAAAATTGAACCATCGGAAAGATTTACCACGAGGATTGTGTCGTTTCCTACTACATCGTGAAAATCCATTGCTCGATAAGAAATGACAACATTTGAATCGTTATTGCAATAAGCAAGATTTGTGATATTTGCTTTTTCCAGCGGGAAATTTAAATTGCTAAAACTATAAGTTTTAAGTTGAGTTTTCGAAAGGAGGTCGAATTCAGAAATTTTTCCATCCATCGAAGCAGAAAGCAACTTTGTTCCGTCGGGATTAAAAGCAATTTTCTGTGGCTTGTTGGCGTCTGTTTTCAAGGAACTTTCGGGTGTGTGTGAGTATTCTTGGCTGATTTTGATTTGAACAGAGTCGGAAGGAACATTTGGCACAACCCACAGATATTCATTGCCCAGAACTTTATCAATGGGAATCCAATCGGAACCTCTATTTGTGGAATAATAGATTGAAACGGGTGTGTTGGGTTTATTCCCTTTCCATCTGATATAGTAACTTTGGCAGGTAAAAAGAATGTCGTCCTTCTTGGGTTGAAGCAAATTCATTTGGTTCTTTTTTGCAATGGGAAAGGAATTGCCTACGAGTGAAATTGGCAATTCTTTGCCATTTTCGTAACTAACAATTAGGTATTCCCTGTAATATTTGTTCTCTTGTGGGATAAACAAAACTTCTATTGCGTAGAGAAAAGGAGAAATGATAAAAACTGGGGGAGGGTCGGTATTTGTATTTGAGCCGAGCCAAAGGTATTTAAAATCGTTCGAAGTTGTTCCAACCCAATCTATTCTGGTCTGGAATTTGGTGTTTCCTCGTGTTTTTTCGTTGACCGAGACGAGGTTAATTCTTTTATTAGTGTAATCACCAACGGGAACATTGCCAAAGCGGATTTCTCTCAAAATGTTTCGGTCGTTGTCAAGGGGTTTAATTTCTGCAACGGGATTGTCGTAGAGAGGATGCTTAGTTTCTATTGCTTTTTGAAAATGTGCTGTTTCTTCTCTTATTGTTACATACAAATTAATAAGAGCATAAACTGAATTTGTTGAAGTTGGAGCTAAAGAAGGGCCCCATCCCTTTGCTCTCCATTGGACCAATTGAAACCCGTCGAACGAAGGTTCGGATACTTTTTCGGGTTTGAATGGGAGGTTCCCATCCAGAATAATTATTTGTTCGGAGGATAATTTTTGTATTTGACCATTTTTGTAAGCACGAATTCTGAGGGATATTTCTGGATATTTTGATATGTCAAGGTTTTCGTCAATCTCGATTTGAATATTCGACAGCGCAACGAAAACGCAAAGAAACCAAAGAACCAAAATTGCTTTTATTTTTTTCATATTTTCTTTTCAAAAAATGATATAGACTAAATCATAAGCTTAAAAGTTACATACCAATAGTGAATGTTACCTTTGTGCCAGTAACTTCTTCGAACAGAAGTTTTCTTCTTTCGGCGCCCCACAATTCGACATCAGGGTAGGAAGTGTTTTCAGCTGGAATCAAGCGAATAATAACGTTGGAATTTTTTTGAACTACTTCGACATCTCGGACAGCTTGGATTTGGCGTCGGTCAATTCCTTCGGCGATACGAAGTATACCTGCTAATTTTTTAACAATTTCCTGTTTTTCTTCAGAAAGTCGCTGGAAATTTTCGTGTTTGTTTTTAGGGTGGCTTTTCCTATGGTATCGGGCGATGTTTGCAATTATTTCTGCTTCGTCGGTTGTGAAACCCGGCATAATGCAATGGCTAATTATGTAGTAGCTATGCTTGTGGTGTTGGTCAACTGAAATATGGTAACCAACGTCGTGGAGAATAGCAGCTGCTTCGAGCCATTCCCGTTCTCGTGTCCCAAGTTTGTGTATGTTCGATGTTGCATCGAAAATTTTTAAAGCAATATCCCGGACGTGTAGGCTGTGCTTTAAGTTAACGCCATATTGATTTGCAATTGAATAAATGGTAGACTCACGTAACCTGTTTAAATGTTGAAGCGTTTCGATTTCTTTCTTTTTTTCTAAAGTATCGTAAACAATTCCTTCTCTTAGCCCGTATGTGGAAATATATAGTTTATCGATATTTATGTTTTCTAAAATGAATTCGAAAATTAATGTACCACCAACGATTATATCCGCTCTTTGTGGGTCAAGTCCTTGAAGAAGTTTCCTTTCCTTCAATGTTTTTGCGTTTAAAATTCTCTTGATTGTTTTCAGAACATCTTTTCGTGCCAAAATTGTTCCATTAAGCACATCGGGAACTGGTTTTTCGTTCTGCAATAGGGTCATAACTCCAATATTAAGGATAGTACCCGCAGTGCCAACTAAAACATCGTAGCCAATCTGGTTAATTTTGTAGAATATTGGAGCCCAAACACCACGGATGTATTGTCTGCATTCATTGATTTTACTTTCGTTAACCTCATCATCTAAACCGAAACGAACAGTCAATCGAATTGCACCAAGCTTTTCGCTATGAACATAAAGGATATCGCCTTTATAGCCTATTATCGTCTCGGTGCTACCCCCGCCAATGTCTGTTATTAATGCTTTTAGATTTATGATTGGGAGAGAATGCAAAGCTCCAAGGTAAATTAGACGCCCCTCTTCAATTCCAGAGATAACTTCGATATCAATTCCAGTTTCTTTTTTCACCAAGTCAATAAATTCTTGTCGGTTGGTTGCTTCGCGTACGGCGCTTGTTGCAACGGCACGAATTTCTGCATTTTTCGAACGAGCAATGTCCACAAATCTTTTAAGTGTTTCGACACCTCGTTTAATCGCATCTGGTGTTAAAAATTTTATGTCTCCACCACTGGCTCCAAGCCGAACAACTTCTTTCTCGCGAAGTATAGTATGGAGCATTCCGCGTGAGTCGACGGTTGCAACTATAAGATGGAATGAATTAGTTCCAACATCGATTGCACCAATTATCGGGGCTTTCGTTTCTATATTCATAGTTCATTTTTCATTGTTATCACTTTGCTTTGCTTCGCCCTTCAAAACGATAATGTCTTCTTTGTTAAAGATAACTTCGTCGGGCTTCTTGGATTTGGGTTTTACAGAAGAATTTGACCTCAAAAAGATTTTGATTACTTTATTAAGGATAATGTTCATTAAAAAGAGTATCCCAAGAATAATTAAAAGAATTAAGACAATGTATCGAATCATAGCAAAAGCTTTGAAAATGTTTCAATAGCTTGGAAGAAATTAGTTTCTTTACCAGTAATTTCCTCGACGGAAATGCTATGGGATTTGATGTAGTTTCGGAGATAGTCCCGCGATTTTTCGTCTGGGAGATTTGCAACCTCGGCAAGCAGTTCATATCCCGGTCCTAAAAGAATTGAGCCGTGTTGAAGAAGTGTATTTCCCAAGACTCTTTGGGCACTCCCAACAAGTTTTTTGCCTTGCCACTCAATTTCGTATCGAGCCGAACCGGCAAAGCAGGATAGCGAAGCAGTCTCTCTTTTGTAGAATTCATTGAAGTTGGGCTGGGACTTTTCGAACGATAAGCCTTCGGCACCAAGCTGCTTAAGTCCTTCGACAAGGAAAATGTGGATTTCCTTGTAAACATCGAGCGGTTTCAGTTGTGAATCGAGCTTGCAAACGAATGAATAAGTCGATTCATTGGCGTGGAGAACTGCTCGTCCGCCGGTAGGTCTTCGAACCAAGCCAAAACCATACATTTGCAGTTTTTCGGGGTCGAAATCACTTTCCTTTTGGTTTGCTCCCAACGAAACTGTCCAAGGGTTCCATCCATAGAAACGGAGCATCGGTAGCGATTTACCTTGTTCAACCTCGTAAGCCCTTGTTTCATCGAAATGCATATTATATTCGCCCGTATTTAAGCCGTCGAAGATTAATTCAACATCGAAATCGAACAAAAGGCTAATTTTTCTTCCATCAATTATGTGTTTTGAAACCGATTTTTTACCCACTGAAGTCATTGCGTTTTCGAAAACCTATATTTTCAACAAAATAATATTAAAAAGCAAAATGACGATAATTGAAAGGAAATCATTTAAAGTTTATTTCTAACCTTTTGTGAGCAAATGAACAGATATGTCTTTGGGTTTTACGATGCGATACAAACCTAATGTCAAGAAATCGGATATTTTGAAAACATCCGATGTCTATTAGCTTCTCGTGAATAGTAAATATCTTTGTGAGCGACTATTGCCCAATTTGAAAAACAAAGGATGCATTGCAAACATACGAAGTTCTTCAACTACATATATAAAGTAATCAAGCAGTTTCTGTATATTCTCATTAGTTTTTACCCAATCAACATTTTGAAATGTTTTAATTTTGCTTTTTTAAAAGATTTAGACTATGAGATTTTTTGGACTGCTTTGTGTATTGTTCTTTTATTCCAAGCTTTTATATGGTGAATATTATCAATCGGCGATAGATACAGTTTTTTGGTTTTATCCGGGGAAAGGACAAAATCTTGGTCAGGGTAGTGAATATTTCCCCCAGAATATCTTCAAATTGCCTGATACAAATGCTTCCGAGCAGGTGCCATCGTCAAGTCCGACGGATATTTGCTCGATTGGACTTGGCGGTGAAATTTGCGTTGGGTTTAAAAACTTCGAAGTTGTTGACGGCGATGGTCCAGACTTTACAATTTTCGAGAATGCTTTTATAAACCCTGTAACGCAAAAGGTGTTTGCCGAGCCAGCAGTGGTATCTGTTTCTGCCGATGGAATTAACTTTGTGGAATTCCCGTGGGATTATAATACTCTCGAGGGTTGTGCTGGCACAAAGCCGACAAATGGCAAGGCTAATCCTTTCGACCCTAATGAAAGCGGAGGGAATTCCTTCGACCTTTCAACTATTGGATTGAAGAAGATTAAGTACATTAAAATCAAAGATATTTGCGATTCGATACTAAAGGATGAAAAGCATCCATTTTATTCGCCACTGCTTTCGGGTTTCGATTTGGATTGTGTTGTGGGAATTCATCTTCTGCCAAATTTCTCTTCGGCAGATAGCCACGATGCCAAAGTTGAGTTGAAAATTACCCACGGTAGAATGAATTTAAATTTTCACGAACTATACTCCTTTGTACTATATAATTCACAAGGACAAGTTGTGTTTTTTAATTCCCAAATAGGACAATTTACACTTAACTTTTTCGATTTTCCCGATGGTTTGTATCTTCTTTCTTTGCAAAAAACAGGTAAATTTACTTTCTACAAAATATTGAAAATTGATAATGAAATATTTGTTGATTAAAAGCATATTTTTTTCGATAATTTTTATTTTTTACTCTTGTGGGAACCCAAAAGAAAAAGAACCATACAATCTATACGGAAACTCGCATAGAACTTCTTCTTATGAGAATTTAGGCAGGTTCTGGACGGGAATTTCCTCGCTCGAAGATGCTGGGTGTTCAGATTCGAGCGGATTTGCTACATTTCCGCTGGCTCTTTCCGAAAACAAATTTGTTACAGCCACAAACAATGGCTTGGTAGTTCTTTTTCAGCATACTCGACTGCAATGGGAGTTTAAACTTGGCACGGGAGAGTTTTTGGTTTCCAACCTTGTTGCGTCTCCAAAGGAGGATATTTTGTTTATTTCGAACAAAAATTTTTTTTATTCCATTTCAAATTCGGGAACTTTGAATTGGAAAGCAAATTTAAGTGATACTTCATCTGTATATTCAACTTTGCTTGCTACAAAAGAAGCAGTGTATTTTGCATCGCCAAAATATTTATACAAATATAATTATCAAGGCAAGTTGCTTTGGAGTTTGCCACTTTCTTTGGAAACAACGATGACTTTTGCTGAATTTTCTAACGAGAAACTTGTAATGAATTTGACATTTAATGAAGTTAATCGTACAGATACAATTCTCTTGATAAGTTCAAAAGGGAAAATCCTTTGGAGCAGACCTTTGGAAAATGTTAGGCTACTTCGCTCTCCCGTTGTTTGGAAAGACAAAATCTTTGCTTTTGGTTATGGTATCGAAAATTCATCGCAAGTAGGCTATTTGTTCTGCATTGATAGTGCAGGAACGATTCAGTGGAAAAAAGAATTCGACATCGTTCCACGTTATTTATCCATTACCGTTGATGGCACACTTTTCCTTTGTCTTTACAATTCAGGATTAGGCGAAACAATTTCGACAATTTATAAATTGGACAATCACGGGAATATTCTTTCGCAACAGCACATTAGTGCAAGTTTTTATAGCCCGTTGTTCATTAGTCAGCAAATTCTGTGTGCTGTTGGTTACACTCGTGGCAATCCTTCTTTAATATTTTTGGATAGCGAGTTGAACCTTTGGAAAACTTTTGACTTAACGAAATTTCCTACTCTATTAAATATACCCGCATTTCTTACCGATTGCAGTTTGATTTTTGTTTCCGCTGTCTCGAACCATCTTGTTAGAATAGATGAAAACCCAATTATAAAACTACTTCCTTGGTAGTTAAAATTCAATTTCCCGTTTTTCAAAATTTCTTTCTTAACTGAAAATTGACATAATGCTTTATAAATAAAAACAATTAACACTAAAAATCGTCTTAGGTTATTCAAAAAATCTTGGTGCTAAAATGGAAAATATTGTTAATGAGATAAATAGGCTAAAAAAGGAACGAAACGCAATCATTCTTGCACATTACTATCAAGACCCTTCGATACAAGACATAGCCGATTTCCTTGGCGACTCGCTTGCTCTTGCACAGCAGCCACAAAAAACCAATGCCGACGTAATAGTCTTTTGTGGAGTGCACTTTATGGCTGAAACTGCCAAGATTTTAAATCCCGAAAAGATTGTAGTTATGCCCGACCTCAACGCTGGATGCTCGCTTGCCGATAGTGCTCCCGCCGATAAGTTCAAGAAATGGGTCGAAGAGCATCCGGGTCACGTCGTTATATCCTACATCAATTGTTCAGCCGAAGTTAAGGCTATGAGTGATATTATTTGCACTTCGAGCAACGCGGAGAAAATTATCCGCTCCGTTCCCGAAACTAAACCGATCTGTTTTGCTCCCGACCGTTATCTCGGGTCATATTTGATTAAGAAGACAGGCAGGAATATGGTGCTTTGGAATGGCACCTGCCAAGTGCACGAAACCTTTTCGGAACAGGAATTAATTTCTTTGCAAAGGAAACACCCCGAAGCACTTGTTTTGGCTCACCCAGAGTGCCCCGAAAATATTTTGCATTATGCCGATTATATTGGTTCAACCAGTGGTATAATTAAATTTGCAACTGAAAGTTCGAGCAAAGAATTTATTATTGCAACCGAAGAAGGGATTATTCACCAGTTGAAGAAGAAGAATCCAGATAAAATCTTTTATCCATTGGCAAGTTTGAATGGATGTGCCTGCAACCAATGTCCTCATATGCGTGTGCATACTCTGGATAAAGTGTATAATGCTCTTTTGAATTTAGAGCCACAGATTTACATTTCCGAAGACTTACGCTTGCGGGCTTTGAAGCCTCTCGAAAGAATGTTGGAATTAAGTAGATAGATTTATGCCATTTTTACCATATCCCCAAATCGAAACGCTCGACCCAGACTTTATAGTTGAGGAACTGCTTTATTTCATTTCCGAAGATGTTCCCGATGGGGATATTACCTCGGATATTTTTTTCGACAAGTCTTTGGTGTCGAAAGCTTATATTGAAAACGAAGAGGAGATGATTTTCGCAGGTCGGCAAATTATCGAGCAAGTGCCAAGTCTGATTGAAGAAACAGTTTCTATTAAGGTAAATTTTAACGATGGAGAGCGTATCCCGCGATATTCCAAGCTTGCAGAGATTGAAGGACCAACAAAGTTTCTTCTAAAAGTCGAAAGAACGCTTTTAAATTTATTGCAGCGACTTTGCGGAATTGCTACGAACACAAGGAAATATGTTGACATTGTCAGCCCCTATGGCGTGAAAATACTTGATACACGCAAGACTACTCCGGGGCTAAGGCTTTTCGAGAAATATGCTGTTCGCTGTGGTGGCGGTTGGAATCATCGACTGAACCTTTCCGAGGGTATTCTAATAAAGGACAATCACATTGTTGCTGCGGGGTCTATCACCCGTGCAGTAGAGATGATGCGGTTGGAACATCCTTTGAAGTTTATTGAGGTTGAAGTAGAAAACGAAAGTCAGCTTCTCGAAGCAATTCTAATGAATGTGGATGGAATTCTTTTAGACAATTTTGAACCTGAAACATTAAAAGGGCTCGTAGATTTTGCCCGGCAAAAGAACCCTGCGATATTTTTGGAAGCCTCCGGTGGAATTACTCTTGCCAATGTGGAAAGTTATGCTAAAACCGGGGTTGATGCTATTTCGATTGGGGCTCTAACCCATAGTGCTCCTTCTGTAAAGCTTCATATGGAATTTTGCAAGTAAGATGGGAGAAAAGTACAAAATTTTAAGGCAATTGCTTGAAGAGCGGATTCTTCTGCTCGACGGTGCGATGGGCACAATGATTCAGAAGTACCGTCTCAGTGAAATTGATTTCCGTGGCGAAAGATTTAAAGACCATCCCAAAAATTTAAAAGGGAATAATGACATTTTGGTTCTAACCCAACCCCAAATCATTGAAGAAATACATAGGAAATATCTTGATCCAGGTGCGGACATAATCGAAACCAACACTTTTAACGCAAATAAAATCTCGCAGAAGGATTATTCCACCGAACATCTGGTTTATGAGATGAATTATCAAGCTGCCTTGCTTGCCCGCAAGGTGGCTGATGAAAAAACAAAGCAAACGCCCGAAAAGCCCCGCTTTGTTGCTCTTTCCATTGGTCCAACAAACAAAACACTTTCGATTTCGCCCGATGTAACAAATCCCGCATATCGGGCAGTAACTTTCGATGAACTTGTCGATGCTTATTATGAACAAATCAAGGGCGGAGTTGAGGGCGGTGTCGATATCTTACTGGTCGAAACCGTTTTCGATACTTTGAATGCAAAGGCTGCAATTTTCGCAATCGAAGAATATTTTGAGAACTCTGGGAGAGAGCCTTTGCCGGTGATAATTTCTGGCACCATAGTTGACCAGAGCGGGCGAACACTTTCGGGTCAAACTGTTGAGGCTTTTTATATTTCAATTTCACATTGTAAGAATCTGCTTGCAGTTGGTTTGAATTGTGCTCTCGGTGCCAAGCAGATTTATCCCCACTTGAAAGTTTTGTCTCGGATTGCCGAAGTTTTCGTTTCGGTTTATCCAAATGCTGGGCTACCAAATGAATTTGGTGAATACGATGATTCCCCTGAATCGATGGCGGAGGTCGTCGAGAAATTCGCCCAAGATGAGCTGGTAAACATTGTCGGCGGATGTTGCGGAACAACTCCCAATCATATTGAAAAATTCGCAAAAGTTATTCAAAATTATAAACCACGAAAGTTGCCCGAGTCCGTGCGCTATTTGAGATTGTCGGGGCTTGAACCTTTGGTAATCACTCCCGAGACCAATTTTGTGAATGTCGGGGAAAGAACCAATGTTGCCGGGTCTCGAAAATTTGCAAACTACATACTTTCGGGAGATTTCCAAAAGGCATTGGAAATTGCTCGAGAACAAGTAGAAAATGGAGCCCAGATTATCGATATCAATATGGACGAGGGGATGCTCGATAGCGAAAAGGCAATGACGACCTTTTTGAATTTAATCGCCAGTGAGCCCGAAATTGCCCGAATTCCGATTATTATTGATTCCTCGAAGTGGAACGTGATAGAGTCTGGTTTAAAATGTTTACAGGGGAAAGGCATTGTAAATTCAATTTCCTTGAAAGATGGTGAAGAGGAATTTATCCGAAGGTCAAAGAAAGTATTGCGATATGGTGCTGCTGTGATTGTAATGGCTTTCGATGAACAAGGACAGGCGGTAACTTTTGAGCACAAAATAAATGTTTGCCGTAGAGCTTACGATATACTTGTGAATAAAGTTGGTTTCCCTCCGCAAGATATTATCTTCGACCCGAATATACTTACAATCGGCACGGGAATCGAAGAACATAACAATTATGCTGTGGCTTATATCGAAGCCACAAAGTGGATTAAAGCAAATTTGCCATTTGCAAAAGTTAGTGGGGGAGTTAGCAACTTGTCTTTTTCATTTCGTGGGAACGAAATTGTTCGACGTGCGATGCACTCCGTATTCCTTTACCATTCAATCAAGGCTGGGATGGATATGGGCATTGTTAATCCCGGGCAGTTGGATGTTTACGAAGAAATTGAACTACGGCTGCGCGAGTTGGTCGAGGATTTGATTTTGAATCGAAAGCCCGATGCCACCGAAAGGCTTATTGAGTATGCAAATGCTCTAAAAGAATCAAAAATTGATAAGAAAGTTAAAACTGTTGCCTGGCGGGAACTTCCAGTTGAACAAAGATTGAAATATGCTCTTATCAATGGAATCAATTCATTTCTTGAAGTAGATTTGGACGAGGCTTTGGCAAAGTATTCTAATCCTTTGGAAATTATCGAAGGACCGTTGATGGACGGAATGAACGAAGTTGGCAATTTGTTTGGTTCCGGGAAGATGTTCCTGCCGCAAGTGGTTAAGACTGCAAGGGTGATGAAGCAAGCAGTTGCCTATCTTGAACCACACATACAAAAATCTTTGAAAAAGGAATTTGCGGAACCTAAAAAGAATGGTACAATTCTGCTGGCTACTGTCAAAGGAGATGTTCACGATATTGGAAAGAATATTGTTGGCGTAGTGCTTTCTTGCAATAATTTCGAAGTAATTGACCTTGGGGTAATGGTTCCTGCCGAAAAAATTATCGAAGAGGCAAAGAAAAACAATGTAAATATTATTGGATTGAGTGGCTTGATAACCCCGTCGTTGGACGAGATGGTCAATGTTGCTCGAGAGCTCGAACGGGCGAAAATGAATGTTCCTCTTTTGATTGGCGGAGCGACCACTTCCAGAGTCCACACAGCAGTAAAAATATCGCCTTGTTATTCCAGTCCGGTTATTTATGTTCAAGATGCTTCTCAAAGTGTGCCTGTTGCCAATAGCCTTGTGAATCCGCAACAGAAGAATGATTTTGTCAAAAAAATCATCCAAGAATATGAAGAAATTCGCCGAAACTTCGAAAAGAAGAAAGAGTTCAATATTATTCCATTCGAGCGCGCCAAAGAGAACAGATACAAATTTTCCATTCAAGAGGCTCAAATAGTTGAGCCAAAGTTTATTGGGGTAAAACATTTGATTGATTACGACCTCGAGGAGATACGCAGATATATTAATTGGACAGAGTTTTTCCTTGCTTGGGAAATGAAGGCTCGCTATCCGCAAATTTTTGAGCATCCAAAATTTGGTGAGGAAGCAAAGAAACTATTTGCCGAAGCAAACACTTTGCTTGATGAAATCATTATGAATAGATGGTTGAAGGCGAATGGTGCCTTTTGCCTGTTCCCTGCAAATTCCTTAGGCGAAGATATAGAAATTTATGACCAGAGCTTAAAATCTTTAAAGGCAACGCTTCATTTTCTGCGCCAACAAACTCGCAAGGATGGAAATAAGCCGAACTATTCGTTAGCCGATTTTGTTGCACCAAAGGGGAGTGGGTATGTGGACTTTATTGGCGCCTTTATTGTTACTGCTGGGATAGGAGCCGAAGAATTGTCGCAAGGCTTTAAAAATGAAAATGATGATTTTCGTGCAATACTTGTCAAAATCCTTGCCGATAGACTTGCCGAAGCTTTTGCCGAACGACTTCACGAGCGAGTTCGCAACGAGTTCTGGTGCTATGAATCCAAGAATTTATCTACTGATGAGCTTCTTAAAGAAAAATATCGCGGAATTAGACCAGCTCCGGGTTATCCTGCTTATCCTGACCACACAGAAAAGCAAATTATATTTGAACTTCTCGATGGAACAAATAGTCTTGGCGTATCTTTAACGGAAAATTATCTTATGAAACCACTGGCGTCTGTTTGTGGATTATATTTTGCCCATCCCGAAGCCCGTTATTTCCCCGTTGGGAAAATCGATCGCGACCAAGTTTTGGATTACAAACAAAGAAAAGGAATGAGCCTCGAAGAGGTTGAAAAATGGCTTGCCCCAATACTTATTTACAAATAAAATATCAAACAATATAACTCGTTATTCATATTTCAAAAATTGAGGGTTGGGTATGAAAGCGACGCCAAAAGTTGTTATTTTTACAACTCCAACTTGTTCCTTTTGCAATGCAGCGAAAAGACATCTGAGGGAAAAGAAAGTCCCATTCAAGGAAGTAGATGTTTCGCGCGATATGGCTGCATTCCGCGATATGCAAAGAAGAACTGGTGGCAACACGGGAGTTCCCGTAATTTTAATTAACAACAGACCCATTATTGGGTTCGATAAACAACAAATTGACAAATTGTTAAACATTAAGTAGGAGGTTTTATGAAAGTCAAACCATTGGATGACCGTTTGTTAATCAAACCACTTGAGCCCGAAAGCAAGACATCGGGAGGGATTATCATCCCCGACACAGCAAAGGAAAAGCCAATTATGGGGGAAGTCGTTGCTGTTGGCACCGATGAAGATTTGCAAAACCTAATCAAAGTTGGCGACAAGGTTATCTTTGCCAAATATGGTGGCGAAGAAATAACCATTGATGGTAAAGAATATCGAATCATCCAGCGTTCCGATGTCCTTGCTATTGTAGAAAGCTAATTCGTTTCATTAAGTGCCGAAAAAGGGGTGGATTTTCCATCCCTTTTTTGTTTTATTTTAATCCTTTCCATCTCCACATTATCCTAAATTATTTGACTTAAAAAAGGAATAAGCATTATTCGGTTGCTGTAATAAATTAAAACATAAATTACATTAATTTAAAAATTCACTTTTATCAATTTTTAGCAAATGAAAAGCTACCGTAAGGCCGGTCATCTTCTTATGATTTTAATTTTTCTTTTGTTGATTTTTAATAATTTTGTAGTTTGTTAAACAATCAGAGGAATTTTATGCCTAATGTTGCAATTATAATGGGAAGTGATTCTGATTTCGATGTAATGTCGCAAGCAGGGGAATTTTTAAAAGAATTTGGTGTCGAATACGATATTTTTGTGGCGTCTGCCCATCGAACCCCGAACGATGTGTTTAGTTATGTATCTAAGGCTCGTGGCAATGGTGTAAAGGTAATAATTGCCGGAGCTGGCGGGGCTGCCCATTTGCCTGGAGTTTGTGCCGCTTTTACAACATTGCCAGTGATTGGGGTGCCAATTCAGACGAAATCGCTTGGTGGGCTGGATTCTCTTCTGTCGATTGTTCAAATGCCTTCGGGTGTACCTGTTGCAACTGTAGCGATTAATGGTGCAAAAAATGCGGGGCTTTTGGCCCTTCAAATTTTGTCTATTTCCGATGATAATCTTGCACGAAGGCTCGAAGATTACAAAACAAAGCTTGCAGAAGATTCCCGCGTGAAAAATCGTGACCCAAAGTTTAAAAAAACATTTGATTGAAGCTGATTATGAGAATTGTTTCGATTGTTGTTATTATGACGCTATTTGGTGGCGAATTTCTTTTCTCCCAATGGAAAGATATTTCCCCATTAAGCAGAAAAGAAAAAATATATTCGATTAATGTTAAATCCAGAAATTTTGATGCAGATTGTAACAACCCCTATTTTGAACTGGACACAATTTTGGCTGTGGGATGGAGCAGTTCCAATGGTGCATACTTCCTTTCTTTCGATGAAGGAGGGAATTGGACATTTTGGACTGATTATACATTTTTCCCATTTTCGGGATTTTTTTCTTCCGATAATAAAATTCTCGCTGCTGGATACAACTTCATTTTCGATAATGCAGAAGTGAAAATTTTTGATACTTTTGGGAATCAACTCGAAATATTTCGATTCGATGGGGAAGATTTAAATTTAGTTAAAAACTTTTTCGACTGTTTAGAAGATAAAAATTTTTACTATGCTGTTGGATATGGTGGCTCAATTTTCCGTTTCGATAAGATTAATCGAAGTTGGAAACAAATATTCATAGATTCCAACATAGTTGGTACAAAATTGAAAAAATTTAATGTTCGAAATGATACTGTGCAAAGTTCAATTTTATGCCTTCTTGGTGGTAAATCTTTTCAAATTCCCGAACGCATATATTTATCAAAGGATAATTTTGATGAATGGAAATTGCTTTATGACTTTAAAGCAATTTCCGAGGGTGTCGAAGTTTACGACTACCATTTTTACGAAATTAGCCCCGATGGATTTCCTTCGGGCTATGCCGTTGGCTTTGTTTTCGATACTTTAATCGTTTGGCGAGCAAATAGTCAGCTTCGCACTTTCGAAAAAGTGTTTGAAAGCCAAACTTTCGACCAACCGATAAGTATTTACTCGTTCGAAAGTGGGAAAAATGTTGTTGTGTCGATGGACAATGGGAATCTGCTTTTGAGTAGCGATTTTGGTGCGAGTTGGAGACGTGATGACTTCGCATCAGCTAAGCAATTAACTGGTGGAAATATATTTTGTCAGTCGAAAAGTGATTCGACTTATTTGCTTCGTGAGTTAAGATTTTATGGCTACGGCAGAGATGGATTCATTTCGATGTTGAACACTCAGCAAATACTTGGGGTTATTGAAATAAAACCAGAGACTGCGGTTTTTGATGAGATTGAAGTTTACGATTTGCTCGGGAACTTAGTTTTTCGTGAAAAGTTTGGTGAACAAACCGATGAGAAAATCAAAAAACTGCCGAGCGGAATTTATTTAATTGCAAAGAAGTTCCATCGCTATCTTATTGAAATTAAAGGGGTTATAAATTTTTAAAAATTTTTTTAAAAAATTTTGAGACTTTTTTGAAATTTATGTGTTTATAACAGATGGAAATGGAACAAAACAAAAAAGTTCTTTGAAAATCGGGGGCGGTCGTCGAAAAAGGTTTTGGTATTTAAAAAAAATTAATTATTTTGTTATCTTTGAAAATTAAATTTTATAAACAAAGTTGAAAAAAGATGGAATTAAGTGGTAAGAAGGTTTTAGTTTTGGGCGGATGGGGCCTTGTAGGTTCAGCAATCTGCCGGGAATTGATGAAGCACAATCCTGCAAGGATTATTGTTTCGTCTTTGCGGAAAACCGAAGCCGAAGACGCAGTGGCTCAACTTCGAAAAGAGTTTCCAACTGCTGACCCGAATATGTTCGTTGCTCGTTGGGGAAATATCTTTGCTCGGGTAGCCTGGAAAGATATGGATTGGGTTGATGTAGTTTCGAATCCACAATGGCGCTGGGAAATTATTAATGACATTTATAACGAACTTACGGATGAAATTTTAAACGAATCTTACTTTTATTCGTTAATTCAAGAAAGCCAGCCCGATGTTGTTATTGATTGCATTAACACTGCCACTGCAATAGCATATCAAGATATTTACAAAGCGGTAAATTCTGTTCGAGCCGAAATTCAGAACAACACTTTGAAGGTTGCCGATGTCGAAAAGTTGATGGCGAGTGTTTATATCCCGCAGTTAATTCGGCATATTCAGATTCTCTATCGAGGCTTGTGCGATGCTAATGTTAAAGTATATTTGAAAATTGGAACGAGTGGAACTGGCGGTATGGGTTTGAATATTCCATACACCCACAGCGAGGAGCGTCCATCGCGGGTTTTGCTTGCAAAATCGGCAGTGGCTGGTGCCCAAACACTTTTGCTTTATCTGATGGCTCGAACACCAAACGGACCATTGGTAAAGGAAATTAAGCCAACAGCTGCTATTGCTTGGAAAAAGATTGCTTTCGACAAAGTTGTTCGACGCGGTAAACCAATTCAACTTGTGGATATGCCTTTGGAAAATGCCAAAAAAATCGATGGGAAATTCAAACTTGCCGATAACGATGGAATTGTTGAAACAAATGATTATTTCCGTTCTGTATTCATCGATACTGGCGAGAATGGAATTTTTTCCCGCGCAGAATTTGAAGCAATAAGTTCGCTTGGGCAAATGGAGATTGTAACACCCGAAGAAATTGCTACTTATGCTGTTCACGAAATAATCGGCGGAAATACTGGCAAAGATGTTATTCAAGGTTTAGATGCGTTTACGCTTGGACCTACCTATCGTGGCGGATTTCTGCGAAATTATGCCTTGAACAAGTTGAAAGAGTTGGAAAAAGAGCATCAAACCGAGAGTATTGCTTTCGAATTGCTTGGACCTCCAAGGTTATCGAAACTTCTTTTCGAAGCCCATTTGCTAAAACTGATTGCTGGTAGTGCTAAGGAAGTTTTGAAATATTCGCCACGTGAATTATCCGATAAATCTTTGGAAATTATAAAAAATAATATTAATTTGCGTACTCAAATGTTATCGATTGGATTGGTGATTTTGTTGCCCGATGGTAAAACATATTTGCGAGGCAAAGAGGTGAAGATACCTTTGGCGAATGATTCCGGTGAACTTGATTTTACACCCGAGAATCTTGAAAGGTGGTGTGCCGAAGGGTGGGTGGATTTAAGAGAATCAAACTTTTTGAAATGGCAAGAAAGAATTAAAAAAATTATGGAGCAAATTGAAACGCAACCGAAAGATGATACCAGCAGCCAGTTTAATTACAACTCCGATTTTTGGAATAATTTCGATACAATAGAAGAAGGTAAATTAATTGCTTGGATATTTGAGAATGAGGACAAAGGATGGAGATTCAAAAGATAATTATTTCTAAATTCAATAATTTATTTAATATGTATTATGTTCAACAAACAAATGAGGTACTACAAATGAAGCAGCGTTTTCTTTATCTTGCCGTGATGCTCGGTCTTTTGCTAAGCAGTAGTTTTACTGCTTTGGCAAGCGACGACAAAAATACTGGCGACGACCCGCTGAGGCGAAGCCAGATTTACGAGCCTAATCCATTTTACCAAAACACAAGTTACCCGATGCCTTTTACCCCATTGAGTAACCCTGTTAATCAACCTGCAATTTCGACGGGGTATTACTTTGTCGACAGCGACGACGATGCCCCCGACTATTGGCGTCCGAGCGTGTTTGTATATGATACCAACGATGAGCCCGGGTTGTGGCGAAGAATTGTTTCCGGAGCAAGGATTCTCGACCCAAGCTTCTGGACACAGAATCCCGACGAAGGTTTGCGATTTTTCCGCAACCCTGCGTACCCGAGCGATGGAAATTATTTCAACGGACCTACTGATTCAACAGATGATGCTATTGCCGGACCAATTCCTATTGGGTTTAATTTCTACTTTAATGGCTTGCGTTTCGATAGCTTCTATGTTTCGACAAATGGTGTTATTGCTTTAACTAATCGACGATATTTCTACGACAATGCAGGCAATAGAACTATTCCAACTGGCGCAACTACTTGTTACGACCCAATGAGTGGCGACTGGTTCCTCCGTGGCCGTAGTGGTGATGGTTTGACCGACCCAACTCCTGACAACTGGGGTTATCAATATGTCGTGCTTGGGAATGATAGAGCAAACCCACAAGGGGGAATACGCGCCCGTGGTGGTGCTTTGGGTGGACCATCTGCACCCGGTTTTATTGCAGGGTATCGTGCTCATTTGATTGCTCCGTTCTGGGGTGATTTGCATCTGTCCCAGTTCAATAAAGTTACCATAATGCCCGAGGATTATGGTAAAGTGTATTTCAAACGAACTGCAACTGCCGATAAGCTGATTATTTACTTTGTTAATGCTGCTCCCAAAGGACCAATGAACACGCCTTTTGGACAATTTACTGCTCCAACAGATGGAAGGTTCGGTGAGTCGAACTATATTGCGGCAAATGCTCAGGTAATTTTAGACAAGAGGGACAGCAGTATTACGATTGTCTATGAGCGATTCGATGGCGTCGCAGTGGTGGGTGGCAGAGCCGTTCCATCTCATGTTGTATTCCGATACAACACGACCGTTGGTGTTACTGGTTTTGCCCGACACGTGAATTATGGGCAGCCTGGTGGTCCAACTTATCCGTGGGCTGGTGAATATCAGCAATATACACACTACTTTATGAATATGACCGACCCGAATGTTTCCTACCCGAAGAATGGTTTGGCAATTAAGTTCAAACAATGGAAAAATACTCTTAGAGTTGTTGCTATTGAATATCGTGTTCGAAAACAACAAAAGGAAGCAATTGATTTCACCGAGAAAATCCCAGCTAATAAAGTTAATAACTATGAATTGCTTGCAGGACACGAACAACTTGGAGCACTTCAACCAGTTGCTATTATCCAGAATTTGTCGAATAATATCCAAGGACCGCAAGGGGTTAATTTCCAACCACAACAATTTAACTTCTTTGCACGATTTATGATTATTAATCTTGCAAGCGACCGAAAAGTTTACAATGCAATGGTCCCGGTCGATAGTGCTTGCTTGGCTTATGGCTGGCTCGATACTTTGTTGGAAAACTGTGTTGGTGACCCAAGTGTAAAAGTTCAATATGTTAGCGTTTCAGTACAAAACAACGTTTTAACTACAACAAAACTCCAATTCCCTGGACCAAATCGATATAATGGAATTCCGCCTTATGGCTTTGTGCAGGTATATTTCCCACCATTCGAGCCCAACCCATTTACAGTAAATGCTATTGGGCGATTGAAAGCCTTTGTTATTGCCGACCCGCGGAATCCTAAGACACAAGAAGGTTATGGGGATACTTGGGGATTCGATGATACAGGAACTGTGCGCATTTTCGTTATGCAGCAGTTGGATGATTTCAATGATGATGTTACATCATATCATATTGCCGAACGAACGCCGATGCCAAGCACTTTGAAATGGGTTAACATCGATGCCGAAGTTGCCAGTGGTGACGAAGTTTCTTATTATCCGTTACCACCACGAGGGGAATATCCAGCTACAAATAATAAAGACTTTAACTTCAAGAACCCCGATTACACCAGTTTTAAACTTCGTTCCCCTGTGATAAGGATGAATCGATTGACTCTTGAGCGGCAAGAGCCTGCAACTTCTCCGGGTGGCGATGAGCTTCGCTCCTTCCCAATTAACTTGCTTGGTCGAAAAGGTGCTACTATTTCCGTTGGCTTCCAAAGAGCAACTAAACAAGATAGCTGGGACCGTGGATGGAGCGATAACCAATTGATTGGAATGGAGCCACGAACAGTGATAAACGGTGATGTATTTAGCGTTTGGACGCAATATGGTGGTTCCGCAGCAAACCCGCCGGATGAAATTGCAATTGAATGGGCACTCCCCAGTGACGATGGTATTACAAATATTTGTAATATTGATGAGAAACGATGGCGTATACACCCACGACGTGGTGGCGAAAAGCCAGTAACCGACATGCCTGCCTATTCGTTGTATGGCGCTGGCGGTTACCTGGTTGGATATCTTGAATCCGATAAAGACTCTGCCTTGTCTAGGCCTTCGGCTCCAAATTTGAATGGTCTAAGGCCCAATCTATTCGATGATGGTATCGATTTCGATTATGTAAAGGCATTTGTTCCAATCCCCGACACTGTAATCAATTACAAAAACGAAGGAGCGAAATATTTCCGATTCAGAGTTAAAATGTATGCTCGAAACAATAAGAAATGTATAACTTGTATACCCGACGATGATGATGTTTGCTATGTCGACAACGTTAAGCTTCTGTTCCCGAGCGAAATTACTGATGTCGAGTTGACCTCCGTTAAGATTATTTGGCCTTACACTGTTGCTCCAGCATCCCAGGCCATTAAGATACCTATTCGTGTAAAAATTAGCAATAATACGACTCTTGTTGCACCAACATTCCTTGTAACTGTAATGATTTACCGTCCCGGTGAACAATTGGCAGTTTACAAAAGAACAGAACAAATCCCCGGTTGGCTTCCTTCCTACGCTGGTGAGATTTCTATGCCAACTTTCAACGCTCGACTTTATGGACCGGGTCAATACCGACTCTTGGCATTCTTGACAGTTCCCGGCGGCGACCTTGAGCCTTTGAACGATACAAACTATACAGACGTTGATATTCGATTTGGTCCTTACTTTGCTTATGACCAACCTACCAATACACGAAACGACGTGCCAGACCAGCAATTCACCGGATGGCCTGGAAGAGGCTTGACTTTATTCGGTTTTGCTTATGGAGGCACTGGGAATGTTTACGGTCCTACCTCTGCTTATAACTATCAATATGGTGTTGGTTACGAAGGCGGTAATGGTTCTGGGCAAATTGCTATGCGTTTTACATTATATCAACAAGATACTGTGTATGGTTATCAGGCGTTCTTTGCTGAGCAAAACCAAAGCCCAGACTACATTGCCTTCTCGATTTATACTGGCAATGAACAACCAACATCGGTCGTTGCAGGTTCCACAATTTTTACATTGCGCGCTTGGGACTTCAATGGTGACTCTGTCGCTGTTGGCAAGTACTTGACTTATGTTTTAAATAAGCCAATTATCTTGCAGTCTGGTACTTATTGGATGACCGTTGCTCAATTGGGCGAAACAGGATTTGAACTTGGTGCATCTAAGTATCGTATGGGTATGAGAATCACATCGATTTACATTCCACCTCCAATTACCTATGGTGGTCCTGTTGGTGGTTCTGGTTATCATCTGATGATTGAAAAAGCATTCCGTAAGTTTAGTCCTACATTGAACCTCGTTAACGACAACGTCTTTGCATACGAAAATACTCGTGGAAGTGGTAACTGGGTCCAATTTATGCCAACAATTGGCAACCCGGGTTATGGACACCTCCATCACTTTGGTATCTCACCATCGGATGGTTACACAGCTACGCTTTCTCGTGGTACTTGGGTGCCTTTAATTCGACCTTACTTTGGAAATCGTTGGTACTTAACTCAACCTGGCGAAGTTGACCCAGTTGAACTGCTTACCTTCGATGGTCGTGCCCGAGATGCTGGTATCGACCTGTTCTGGGAGACTTCTTCCGAGTTAAACAACTACGGCTTCTACATTGAACGCCGAGTTGGTACCGACAACAATACTCCATTTAAAGATATTGGCTTCGTTAAAGGTGCTGGTTATTCGACCACAACCAATCGTTACTCGTTCTTCGATAAAGATGTTGTTCCCAATACGGTATACCAGTATCGCTTGCGTCAAGTGGATAACGACGGCTCGAATGGAAATGTAACCTACTCTCAAATAATTACAATTAAATACGAAGGCTTTGGCGAATTCGAGCTTTATCAAAATGCTCCGAACCCATTCAGCTTGAGCACAACAATTCCTTTCGTTTTGCCGTACGAAAGCAAAGTTAAATTGGAAGTTCTCGACGTGTATGGTAATGTTGTTAAGACCCTTGTCGACGATGTCTTGCCAGCAGGCGAATATAACACGATTCTCTGGGATGGCACCGATGCTTCTGGCAACTTGGCACCCAGCGGAAATTATATCTATCGCTTGACCGCAAATGGTAAGACCCTGACAGGGATAATGACACTCGTGCGATAATCTGTGCTCTTTCGATTTGGGCGGGCTTCTTTTCGAAGCCCGCCTTTTTTTATAATTTTTGTTTATTAATTAAAAATTTTGTAATTTTGTATTTTGTAGTGGCTAGGTAGCTCAGTTGGTAGAGCAGTGGACTGAAAATCCACGTGTCGGCGGTTCGATTCCGTCCCTAGCCACTTCTTCTTTTGGCAACACTATCGGCAACAAAGTTCTACGAAAATTCTAAAAAAATTGTTTTGCTTCTTTTTTTTATTTAATTTTACTTTTAATATTTTGGCAAAATCGTGGAAAATAAATGGAACAAATACATCAGATTTCCGAAAGTTCTGGGAACGAGGAAAAGAATTCTCAGAATGTAAAGAAGCGTAATCCCTATTATTACCAAATACTTCGTCAAAATAATCAAACGAATCGCGGTGTCGAAACCCGATATTACAATACAGATTTTGTTGGGCTTTTCGATGTTGGCGAGGTAAAATATGATGGCGAAAATCGGAGTGTGGTCTCCGAAGTCGTTGAAGTTATTTTTAAAGTAAAACGGAAAAAAATATATAAAAATCCCAACAATTTGAGTTTTTATAATTATGAATATGTAATTGTCGAAGTTGATAATGGCTTCGATATAGCAACGGTTATTTCTATTGGCAACGAAGCAAAAGAGAAATGGGAGAAGAATTACAAGAAGGAAGAACTTCAATATTCGGTCGTGCGATTTGCGACCGACAAGGATATGGAAATCTTCGAAAAGAATAGGAACGAAGAGCCCCTTGTTGTTGAAACTACCCGAGAATTGAGCAAGAAACACAATTTAGACATAAAAATTACCGATGCAGAGTGGCAATTGGACCGACAGAGGCTGACAATTTATTTTAGTGCTCCTCAAAGAGTCGATTTCCGTGAACTGGTAAAAGACCTAGCAAAGATTTATAAAACACGAATTGAATTGCGACAGACAAGCACACGCGAGGAAGCAAGGCGAATTGGGGGAATGGGTCCCTGCGGGCTTCCTTTGTGTTGTTCTACTTTTGCTTGTCAAAATTGTCACGTTACATTAGAGCATGCTCGTGTTCAAAGGCTGGCAAACAATGTATCGAAGTTGAGTGGGTATTGCGGTCGCTTGAAATGTTGCATTTTGTATGAACACGATGTTTATCTCGAAGAGTATAAAAATTATCCTCCGATGTTTTCCGTTGTTGAATTAAACAATGGGGTTGGTCGTATCCATAAAATTGACATTTTTAACCATAAAGTTCATATTTTGATGGAAAACAATGGAAGCCTTTTGGTTCTTCCCAAACAAGAGATTGATAGGCTCGTCTCGCTTGGGAAAGTCCGACCACCCGATAAAACCGAGGAAGAAAAGATTTACAACGAGGAATACAATCTTGGTCCCGAAGACCTTTCGATTCTCGAAGACGACATCTTTTAATTGTTTATGAAATATATTGTTCTTTCGGAATCGGAGCTTTCAAATTTTTTGGAATCCTTTTCTTTATCGAATTGGGGAAGGTTTGAAGTTTTTTCATCAAAAGGCTATTTTGTTCCCCGAAAAATCAACAAGCAGTTTTCATTTCCGTTGTTCTATATTGGAATAATTGTATTTGCTTTTGCCATCACTTTTCAATATTGGGCAAATTCGATTGATAATCCGCAAATTTTAAGTTCCAAGCCATTTTTCCATTTATCAACAGGTTTTATTTTTGCTTTTGAGCTTACCCTTATTGTAATTGGATTAATTATCTTTGCACGTTTTCTTGTTGTCAATAAGTTTAACAATACACACTTACCAGACGAAATTAAAGAATTAATTTCGACTTTGGAGGATGAGCAAGTATTGTTATTATTTTATGACAATGTAAATGATTTTCCACAAACTTTCGAAAAAAGATTGATTCCATGAGAGAAAATACTTAAAATATGAAAAGAATATTCACTATTTATTTTATACTTTCGTTTTTATTTTTGATACTAATTTTTTTGTTGCTATTAAACATAGGATATATAAAGATTTATAAAGAAAAACCAGTGATGCAGTTAATTGCAGATATGGACCAACAGAATAAAATATCGAAGGATAAGCTTTATTCTTTATCGAAAGAGTATGGTAGCGATGCATTGCCTTTAAAAAACAATTTTCCGGTCTCGGCAATTTTTTATCCATTTGAACCGCAAGAATATTCAATACCGGAGACGAATTTCAAAAATCCTTTACCATATAACGAAATTTTACTTGAACGTGGCAAATCATTGTTCTATCGTTTTTGTGTTCCTTGTCATAATTCCACTGGGAAGGGGGATGGTCCAGTTGTAACCGAAGTACCTTTGCAACCAGACGAAGAAGGCTTTCCAAAGCCTGCGGATTTAACAAGCGAAAGGGCAAAGAATCTTTCCGATGGACGTCTGTTTCATATTCTATCGGCTGGACAAAATTTGATGTTTTCGTATCACGATAAACTTTCGGATTTTGACAAGTGGTGTGTGATTCATTATATTAGAAAATTACAAGGTAATAAATAAACATTTGGAGGTTATATGAAAAAATCATTAATTGTAATACTTTTATTTGCTGGGTTAAATGTTTTTCTCTTTGCTCAGCAAAATCCTTATTACAAGTTTTATTTTAACGGAAATGACATAACATCTATTGTTCCTGTTTATGGCAATTCTATCTTCCTGTTCGGTTCACGGGAATCGGGCATTGGGGCTTTCAATCTCGATTCGATGAAATATGTTGGAATTGTGCAAAAACTTTATCTTCAGTTCCCAAGCCATAACATTAGAAATATTAAGAAATTTTCGAACGATACGATATGGATTTGTACCGATAGGGGACTTGTTCGTTATCGTAGCAACCAGATTTTGATTTACAACACGAACAACTCGCCTCTTCCTTCGAATATTGTCAATGACATTTATAGGGATGTACTTGGTGGTCTGTGGATTGCGACTGGGAATGGTTTGGCATACAAATACGACACAACTTGGACAATTTACAATACATCGAACTCAGGAATTCCTGATGATTATTTGATTACTGTTAAAATTGACCCGCTTGGCAACATTTGGGTTGGAACTCCAAATGGTATTGGTATGTTCGATAGGAACGAATGGTATGTTTGGAATACCGAAAATTCTGGACTTCCCGATAATTACATAAGTTTTATAGAGTTCGACAATTTTAATAATTCTAAATGGATTGGAACCCTTCACGGCGGGCTTGTCCATTGGATTGGCGACAATTTCAATGTCTTCGATACAACTAATTCACCTTTGCCGAGCAATATGGTTACTTGTTTCGCATTCGATACATCACGTAATCGTTGGATTGGAACCAACAAGGGCGTAGCGTTCGTCTCGCAGATTGGTTGGAGGATTTTTAACACCAGCAATTCGCGGATTTCCGATGATTTCATTAATACAATCTTTATCGATGGTAGAAATCGTAAGTTCTTTGGCACTCGAAACAAAGTTTCTGTTTTGGACGACACCAATTTCATAGTTATTGATTTTACAAATTCCAAACTTCCTACGAATTATGTTGTTAAGGTTGTAGAAGGGAAAGATTTGGTTAAGTGGATTGCGACCCCTTCGGCTTTAGTTTCGTTCGATAGCAACAACTGGCAAGTTTTTGATAGTTCCAATTCGCCGATTAAATCTAACATAAATGATATAAATATAGACAATGAAAACAAACTGTGGGTTGCTACTGATTCTGGTTTGTTCGTTAAAAATGGGAATGACTGGACAGAATATTACTACGATACAATCAATTTGCCAAGCAATAGAATTTTGCGTGTTTTACCCGCTGAGAGTGGTGTTTATGTTGGGACAGATTCGGGATTGGTGGTAAAAAGCTATTCCAGATGGATTCGGTTGGATACAATGTATGGTGATAAATTTAAGGGGATGATTTCATCGCTAAGCAAAGTAAAAGTTTTAGAGGAAAATGGTGATTGGATAGATAAAGTTTATGCAGGTTTAGCTGAGCGGGGGATTGCTGTTTTCTACCGAGATTCTGTTTGGTTTATTGACGAAGGGAACTCTCCGCTTGTGAATATGTACATTACAGATGTAGCCGAGGATAAAAATGGCAAATTGTTTGTTGGGACTAGCGAACAAGGTTTGTTTACTTACGATAGTGTTTGGACTGTTCACAATCCTGCAACTGGGGACTTCCCTGATTTCAACGTTGTTGACATTGAAATTGATAAGAAAAACACTGCTTGGATGACATCGTTTAATGGTGGCATTGCAGTTTGGAAAGATACAACCAGATTTATTTTAACGGAGGACAATTCTCCATTTTATACAAACAATTTCAATAATGTATTTACTGATTTATCGAATAATAAATGGATATCCACTGCTTTTGGGCTTTATGTGTTCAATGAAGATACTATAAAACCTGAGCTAAAATTTAAACCATTTGACAAAAGTGTGTGTATGGGCAATCCCTTCTTGGTTGATTTTTACACATTCTATCTTTTTGAACCGGGGAATACTTTCATTGTTTTGTTGAGCGACTCATTGGGTTCTTTCGATAGTGCTTATGTTGTTGGAAGGAAACAAGGTCGTGTTGCAGAGCCAATACTTTGCCTTGCACCACGAAATATTTCTCCCGGCTATACTTATCAATTGAGAATTGTTTCGACAAATCCACCTTTGGTGGCAGATTTTGAGGAATATAAAGACCATCTTGGAATTATCGAAGTCCCGCATCCAAAAATCATTGGCGACACAGTTGTTTGTTCGGGAAATGTTGTGAAGCTTTGGGCTTTTCCAAAAAGAGAAGGAATGTGGGATTTGCGGAATGACTTTTTCTGGCGAGTCGAGGGCGGAACTTTGCTATCGCTTCCAACAGATGATACTGTTTTTGTCCGCTTCGATACAGTAACTTCTGGCAAGGTAATTTTAACTGCAATTAATGAGTTGGGTTGCCAAGATTCCACATTTGTTATGATTAATGTTTCGCAACCACCGGGTAGGATTATCAATGGTCAAACTCGTGTTTGTTCTGGGCAGTCTTTTATATACTCTACTACTGATTCTTCCCAGATTAAAAACATTTGGTCGGTTCAAAATGGAACATTGGAAAAGAAACTTGCCGACAATGTGGTTATAATTAAATGGGGGAATACAACTCCCGGTTATGTGATTTTGAAGAGGATTAACCAATTTGGTTGTGTTGATTCTGTCAAACTGAGAGTGGATATTTTCCACACGCCCGAAGCTACTATTTCGGGTAAAAAAGAGGTTATGTTCGAAAGTATTGAAAAATATGTGACTACTCGAACGGATATGACTGTAAGTAATAAATGGAGCGTAACGAATGGATTAATTGTTGGGCGAGATGATGGCGATACTGTTGTTGTTGGATGGAACAAGGCTGGCTTTGGAAAAGTTAAGCTTTTGCAAAGAACTCCTGCTGGTTGTTACGATTCAAGTGAAATGGTTGTTCGTATTTTTGAATATCTTAAAGTTGATGGCGATACTTTGGTTTGCGAGAATAACGAGACATATTTCGAGGCGGTGTCGAATCTCGGAGCAAACAACAGTTGGTCTGTTCAGGGTGGAACATTAACTTCGAATCCCACGAATCGAAGAGTTTGGATTAAGTGGGGTTCGGCTGGAACTGGTTCAGTTAAACTTGTTCAATGGTTCCCGAATACTTTCTTCAAGGATTCCATTGTCCAAAGAGTTAAAATTGCAAAGTTTCCCGAAAAGCCTGTTATTGCAGATAGCGGCGGTTATCTTTATTCGAGTGCTCCTTATGGCAATCAATGGTATTTCAATGGCAAAATACTTCCCGGCGATACTAACAGGACAATTGTGCCTTTGCGGACTGGCTACTACACAGTGAGAGTTACCACTGCTCCGGGTTGCGAAAGCGAGTTGTCCGAGCCATTTTACTTTGTCAGTGGGGTAGAGGATGAAACCGAAAGCATTAGAATTTATCCTAATCCTGCGAGCAATTTTGTGGAATTTGTTACCACTGGTGAGAACGGGATTTCGGAAATTTTGATACGAGACCTGACAGGAAGCGAAGTAATGCGACTCGACTTTAATGTGCCAGTTTACAAGAAATCTGTGGATATATCGAATATATTAAATGGAACATACATTGTAGAGGTTGTTGTTGGTAATCATAGAGTTGCACGAAGGTTGGTGGTTTTGAGGTAAGAGCGTCGATAAATCCTATAAATTTGTTAATTTTGCAGTCGAGGAGAGTTGCCGGAGTGGTCGAACGGGGCGGTCTCGAAAACCGTTGAAGGAGTAATCCTTCCGGGGGTTCGAATCCCTCACTCTCCGCGATTGCCCGGATGGCGGAACTGGTAGACGCGCTGCGTTCAGGGCGCAGTGGCTGCAAAGCCGTGCAGGTTCGATTCCTGTTCCGGGCACTTTAGTTTATATTCCCTCTTGCCAACGAGGCAATTATTCCCAATCCACAAACAATAGAAAAGCCAGCGAAGAGTATGTGGGTAATGCTCAAAAAATTTGGGTAAAGTGCACTGGTAATTTTTGTTCCTCCAAGATGAAGCGAAAAGAATAGGGTGACGATTCCTATGCTTATGGTTTGCCCAATAAGTCTCATCGTCCCAACGGTTGCCGAGGCGACGCCCAAAAATCGCTTATCAACTGAACTCATAATTGCATTGGTGTTCGGAGAGGAAAAGAAGGCGAATCCCAAACCAAGCAGGATTTGAGAAAAATAGATGTAAATAAAGTTGGTATTGAAAGAAATAAACGATAGGGCAAACAAGCCAAGAGCTGTAAGCAACATCCCGAAAGACGCAACGAAGCGAGGTTCAATTCTATCGGAAAGTTTGCCAGCAAAAGATGAAAATGTGGCTTGAACTACGGGTTGAATTGCCAGAATAAACCCAGCAGATTGGGCAGATAAGCCTTTTATGTATTGCAAATAAAGGCTAAGCAGAAAGCTTACAGCAAAAGTTGCACTGTAGTTTATTAAAGCGGCGAGATTAGAGAATGCAAAGGTTAAATTTTTTGCAAAAAGATTAATATTTAGAACTGGATGGTCAATTTTGTTTTCGACAAAAACAAAGACAACAAGTAGAATAATTGAAATAATGGAAAAAATTTTACCATAGTGAGTTTGAATTTTGGAGAAGCCCACCATTAAGAGAACCAAGCCAATAGCGTATAGCAAAGAGCCTAAGAGGTCGAATTTTTCGCCTTTTGTCTCTGCCCATTCGCCCGGAAGCTTTGTATAAGTTAGGTATGAAAGAAAGATACCAACTGGCAAGTTCAAAAAGAAAATGGTTCGCCATCCGGCATTGTGCGTGATAATTCCACCAAGGAGTGGCCCAAGAGTCAAGCCAAGATATACCCCTGTAACAGCCAATCCCATTGCCCGACCGCGTTCACCTTGGGGGAATACAGAGGTAATAATTGCATTGCTGGTAGAGAAAATCATTGCAGCTCCCAGACCTTGCAGTATGCGTAGGATAATAAGTATTTGGACATTAGGAGCAAAACCGCAAAAGAATGAGAAAAAAGAAAAAATAATCAGTCCGATTTGAAAAGTTTTTTTCCTGCCAATTAAGTCCGAAAGACGACCGAGAGGTAGAAGAAACGCGGCAGTAGCAAGCAAATATGAAGAAGAAATCCAAGCGAGAGAAACGGCGGTGATGTGGAATTCTTTTTCAATCGAAGGGAGAGCCACATTGACCGAACTGCCAAGGAATGCTGTAAGAAACGATGTAATTACTGATACTGTTAAAACTGCACGCTTTCGGCTTTGTTCGTTCATTATCTCAATAATGAGTAAATTAAAAATTTATATGACGTTTTGAGGGCGTTTTTTAATATACCCGCCGATTGTATCTTTCACTTTATGCATAACAACAAAAGCAGATGGGTCGATTCTATTTATTTCGGCTGTAAGCTTTGGTAATTCGAGCCTTGTTAGAACAGTATAGATTACTTCGGTGTAAGAAGGTTCCGAATCATTATTGCCAAGACCTCTTTTGCCCAAGAAGATTGTTGCACCACGGTTCAAGTTGAAAAGTATTGCCTCGCGTAGTTCTTTTGATTTCTCCGAGACGATTATGACTGCGATATACTCTTCGATTCCTTCGATAATGAAATCTGTTGTTTTGGAAGCCGAAAGATATGTTAAAATGGAATAGAAAGCGATTTCGACCCCAAGAGTAATTGCAACAACCGAAAATATGATGATATTGATAAAGAGTATAATGTCGCCGACAGTTGTGTGGAGTTTCCTGCTTAAATAGATTGCAAGGATTTCGGTGCCGTCGATAACGCCACCACCACGAATTGCAAAGGCTATGCCAGCCCCAAGAAAAAAACCACCAAATACTGCTACCAAAAGTTTATCGTATGTTAAAACTGGAAATGGAATAATAATCAAAGATAATGATAAACAACTTATGCCAATTATTGCTTTTACCGAAAGTTCTCGGGAAATGTTTGAATAGGCTAAAATTATGAATGGCAAGTTTAGAATAATTATGAAAATGGGCAATGGAAGCCCGGAGAGGACAGAACTCAACATCGAGATTCCTGTAATTCCGCCGTCGATAAATTTATTGGGCAATAGAAATGATTTTAGACCAAAAGTGGCAGAAAGAACACCTAAAATTAATGAACCAAATTTTAAAATGTTTTTCTTTATAGTATTAAATGAATAAGAAGCCATAAATCAAATAAGTTTGCGGGTTATAAATTCGTAAGCCGATTTCATTCTCTCGTCGATTAAGATATTTCGTTCTGCAATATTTATAGAATGAAGAACAGTTGTGTGGTCTCGGTTGCCAAAGTGTCTCCCGATTGCTTCAAGGGTAGAATTGGTAAGTTCTTTGGCAATATACATAGCCAGTTGCCTTGGAACAACAATTTCTTTTTTTCGTGATTTCGACTCCAAGTCGCTGGGATTTAGATTGAAGAAATGGGCAACAGCACTTTTGATTTTATCGATTGTAATGATTTTTGCTGTTTTTATGTGTTTCATTCGAAGAATTTCACGAACTAAATCAATAGAAGGCTTTTTATTGCCAAAAGCCACTTGGGCAATTAAACTAACGATTACGCCCTCGATTTCACGGACGTTCGATGTTACATTTTGTGCAATAAATTCAACCACATCTTGGGGCAGTTCAAGTCCTTCCTTTTCGCTTTTCATTTTTGTAATTGCGATTCGAGTTTCCAATTCTGGCGGTTGAATATCGACGAGCAATCCCCATTGGAAACGGCTTATTAATTGTTCGTCCAAATCTTTTAGGTCTTTGGGTTGTTTATCGCTTGTTAGAACAATTTGTTTCCCTGCTTGATGCAATGTGTTGAAGGTATGGAAGAAGTGTTCCTGAATTTTGCCTTTATTTTGGAAAAATTGAATATCGTCAATAAGAAGGACATCCACATTGCGATAAAACTGAACAAATTCGTTCATACTATTGTTTTTAAGGGAGTCGATGAAGTTGTTTGCAAAGTTTTCGCTTGTGGAATATAGCACTCGAATTGTAGGATAGTTAATTAATATATGATTTCCAATTGCTTGAATCAAATGGGTTTTGCCCAAACCAGTATTTCCGTAAATGATGAGAGGATTGTATTTTGTGTCGAAGGGATTTTTTGCCACAGCCAAACAAGAAGAGTATGCAAATTGATTGCTGTCGCCCACGACAAAATTGTCGAATGTAAAATGCTTTGCCAGATTTGGGTTGTAATCCAGATTTTGGATAATTTTTGTGCGTAAGCCTTCTTGGTTTTGTTCGTTACTGCTTGGGGGTTTGATTTTAGATTCTTCGGGGTTTGTAGTATCGACAACCACTTGGTAGTTCAATTTCGTGTCGGCAGAGAAAAATCTTTCCAAACCTGCACGAATCAGAGAGTAATAGTGCTGGTCAATCCACTCGCAGTAGAATTGGGAAGGGACTTCGACCAGAATTTCGTCGTTTTCGTATTTTATCGGTCGTAAGGGAATGAACCAAGTTCGAAAGATATGGGTCGAAACATTGTTTTTGATGAAACGCAAAAGTTTTTTCCATCGATTTTCTAATTCAGTTTTACTTTTTTGGCAACTATCATTTTCATCAGTAGTAATTTCTTTGAACAAATCAGTATAATTCATTCCCTTCATTCCCTCCAAAAATTTGACAAAAAGAGACAAGGTAAATCAAAATTGAAAATTTTGACTTACCTTGTGAAACTAATTTCTATTATTTTTTTGAAACATTCAAATAAAAATTTTCAAATTTTGGCAAAAAAAGACTTGTTTCTTTTTTAAAGCGTTTTTTCAAAGACTTATAAAAACATTTTGTCAAAATATTTATAGTTAAATAATCCATCGATTTTAATTATTTGTTAACAAAAAACTTACTGGTTTTTCAAAAATCCCATCCAATATTTTCAATCAAAATTCTTAATCACTTAAATTATAAGAACTTGGGAAGGGAGGATTCCCAACTTGGAAGAAGTTTAGAACTTCGCCAATTTTAAGGAAATTTTGTGGCGATATTTTGCTTTTCTTTCCAAAGTTGTATAAAATTTCCAACATTCCTTGCTGTTGCCAGATAAAGTTTTGTGGAATGTTCTTGAACTTCGTTGTCAGTATACCATAAGAGTTCAATGCTGGAGTTGACCAGAACCAAACAAAAAGCCCAATCCTTTGTTCTTCGTTGGCAATAGCAAGAGCCAGTGGAAGCACGCAATTCAAAAGGATTTCTCGCCGAAGATGATTACCTTCGTTGTGAATTCGGGTCTTCATCATTGTATAAAAACGCTCTGTAATGTTGAATTGTTCATTGTTTTGAATATCGATTAGAAATTTGAAAAGTTCGGAATTTGTTAAAGCATTGGCAAATTCGTCGAAATCAAAATTCTTGTAAACTGGTCGATGTCGTTTGGCAAAATATTTGTAAAGATAGTTTTTTATGGAAATATTCAATGCATCTTTGAGTGGCATCGAGTTGGCAAGTATTCTTGCATCCGCAGTTTTCCTTAAAAGCCTTAAAAGTGCGTAGTTTTGCAATTCATCAATCGTATCGATGAACTCATTGTCTGTGAGTGGTTCTTCTTCTTTTGGTTCTGGAAGGCTTTCGGGGTCGATTACCAATGTTTCGAACTTCTCGTAAAGTTCTGTATCATTTTCGAAAATAATATGCAATCCTACATTTGCATACATAGGGTCGGAAGAGTGTTTGTGGTTAATCCAATCGGATGCTTTGATGTGAAATTCGCAATCGCAAATCACAACATTGCTGTTAATTAGAATTGCGACATCTAAAAAATCGGGTCCGGGATTCCTGTTTAACTTTCCGGGCGAAAGAAATTGCAATCTGTTTCCTTTCGTTGTTTTGAACACTTTCGAGGGGTCCGAAATGAACTGATGTATTTTCTTTTGCCAAATAGTTTCTTTCGGGAATTCTTTCATTTAGTTATTCTTAATTGTTCCGAATAATATTTGGCTTTGTTATAGATTTGTTTTTCGAAATCTTCTCCTGAACTTGCAAAAATTATGTCTCTCGAAACATTAACCACAAGAGGTAGGTTTTGGTTTATTCTAAGTATTTCATCCAAATTTCCACCTTGGGCTCCAATACCGGGGGTAAGGATAAAATTTTGTGGACATTTTTGGCGAACAATTCTGAATTCGCTTGGGTTAGTGGCTCCAACAACAAGCCCAAGAGTTTCGCTGGGAAAAGAAGAAGTTAGTTTTTCCAGAACAATTTCGAAGAAAAATTTTTTGCCCAATTTAATCTTTTGGAAATCTGCTGAACCGGGATTGGAAGTGCAAATCAAAACAAAATTCAATCGCCCTTCGTATTCAAAAAAAGGGAGAAGGGAGTCTATTCCAAGATATGGATTTAGAGTTATCGAGTCGAAATCGAAATATGAATAAACACTTTTGGCGTAGGCTTGTGCAGTTGAACCGATGTCCGAACGCTTGGCATCTGAAATAGTAACAATTTCTTTTGGGATTATTTTTTTTATGTTTTCGATAATTCTCATCCCTTTGTAGCCAAACTGCTCGAAAAAAGCGAAGTTGATTTTGTATGCGCAGGCAAATGGATGGGTTATTTCTATTACAGTTTCTAAAAATTTTTGTAAATCCTTTAAATTTTTCTTAAATGGCTTTGGAAGTTGTTCCACTCGGGGGTCAAGTCCAACGCAAAGCCGTGTATTTTTGCTTTTTTGAAGTTCAAGTAGTTTTTCGAAAACAGTCATTGGCAATTAGTAAATTTCGGGCACATAAGTGAATTCTTGAATCGGTGGACGAACATAGGAATCGTCTATCTTTCGTGGTGGAAGTTCAATTGGCTTTGGTGTTACGTCCTCGTATGGAATCATCGAAAGAATGTGTGCAATGCAATTTAGTCGGGCTTTTCGCTTGTCGTCAGCATTCACACAATACCAAGGAGAAATTTTGGTATCGGTATATTTGAACATTTCATCTTTTGCTTTGGAATATTCAACCCATTTGTTCCAAATTGCCAAATCCATTTCAGAAAGTTTCCATCGTTTGCGTGGGTCGGTGGCTCTTTCGCGGAATCGTTTTTCCTGTTCTTCGTCACTTATCGAGAACCAGTATTTTAAAAGAATAATTCCGCTGCGAATCAGCATTTTTTCGAACTCGGGACAGGAGCGAAGGAATTCCCAATATTCTTCTTCGGTGCAAAATCCCATAACCCGTTCAACACCAGCACGATTGTACCAGCTGCGGTCGAAAATGACGATTTCCCCAGCCGATGGAAGATGGGCAACGTATCGTTGGAAATACCACTGGGTACGTTCGCGGTCGGATGGCTTTTCCAAAGCTACAACACGGCAACCGCGAGGGTTCAATGGTTCAGTGATTCGCTTTATTGTTCCACCTTTCCCTGCAGCGTCGCGTCCCTCGAAAATGATTACAACTTTAAGACCTTTGTATTTAACCCAGTACAGCAGTTTTACGAGCTCTGTTTGGAGTTTTGCAAGTTCCTGTTCATAAAATTTTTTGTGCAATTTCCCTTTTTCGTTGTACTTTGGAATTGGCTCGTATTCTTTGTCCTTGTCTTTTTCTTTGTGTCCCATAATTCACCTCAAAAAATTATTTATACTCGAAGAAAAAAATTGCCGTGTCCCCATAGATTTTTTTCTGCATTAGCTCCAACCAATCCACATTTTCGAAAACAAATTTAGAATGAGTTTCGACTACAAAAATTGTGCCTTTTTTTGCAACTTTTTCCAAATTTGGGTTTTCAATAAGTTTTTTGAATAAATTGGTTTCGTAGGGTGGGTCTGCAAATATTACTTTGAATTTTCTTTCGTTCTGGTATGTGCTTAAAAAAGAGAAAACATCGGAGTGGGTTATCTTGTATTTGCTCTTCTCAACTGATAATTCTTCTAAAAAGGATTTGAGGATTTCTATTGAGGATTTACTTTTGTCGACAAATTGGCAAAAGTCTGCACCTCGACTTAGCGCTTCGATGCCTAAAAGCCCTGTTCCAGCAAATAAATCCAAAACATTTTTGTTTGCAAAATCCAAATAGTTTTCCAAAATGTCAAAAATTGCTTCCCGAACAAATTCTGATGTTGGGCGAATGTTTTTGCTAATTCGTTTTCGTAACTTCTTGCCTTTAAAATTGCCTCCAACAATTCTCATCAGTATATTTTGATTCTTTTATGAAAGTCGGGTATAGCAGAACCGATACAGGCAGGAAAATGATGTGCTAACCGAGCACAAATTGCCTTGGTTGTTTCATCAACTCTGGTTGTGAACATTCTGAAGGCATTTAGCCGCTTTACAACATAATTTTTCCTTGAAAATGTATTTGAAATTTTGTTGAATAAGATTTTGTTCAGCCCCGAACCAAAGAAGAACATCGAATCGATTTGAAAATTTATTTCCTTCGATAATTCATTGAGTCTGTCGTTGATGAGTTGGGGTATTTCATCGGGGAAATTATATTTTATCAATGAATACCAAATAAAATCAGTGCCTTTTAATAGACTGAAATCAATGAATTTGTCTGCAATATTGAAGAGTGCAGAAGTTTTATCTCGTTCTTCTGGATAGTTGTAAAGGAAGGCGTTATGAGCATTTATCTGACTGATTTCAATTTTTTGGACTGGTTTGTTTAATTTGTTGGCAATTGCTTTAAGATTTATGAAAACAAGTTTTGGAATAATGATGGACAAAAAAAATGGTAGATTTTTGCGAGGCGATAGTTCAAAAAGATAGGTCGGGAATTCTTGGGGATTAAATTGTGGATAGTTTTGTCGAATTTCGATGTTGATTATAGACATTATTTCGTCATTTGTAATGTTTGGGCGTGCGGGGAATTCAGAAACTATCGTGTTTTCAATTGGAATTGAGAAGTTAATTAAGTCGTACTCTGAATTGATTTTATTTGCTATTTCATAAAATTCGTTCAGCCCCTGTTCAGAAGTCGAAGTTTCAAGGTTTTCGAGGTCAATTGGCACCGAAGTAGTAGCAATGAAATCGAGTTCCAAGCCTTTTGCTTTTGGTTCAACAATTGCCAAATAGGTTCGTTCGGGCGAACAAAACGCACACAATGCTTTATCCATAATTTTAATTCGATTTATTTAAACTTCATTTGTCTTAAAGTCTTAAAATAATCGATAGAGAGCAGTAATTGTTTTTCGAAATTTAAATTAAGAATATGTTCAACATCTAAACGGGGTATGTAATAAAGGAAATCGGCAATATGGACGATAGTGGCAAGTGTAAGTTGCTCTTTACCAAGCAGAGAAGGGTTATGATGATAGGATACAGCCTCGATGATTGTAAGAGGGAATCCCCAAAGTCCGAGCAAGTAGGCTCCAATATCGGAATGAGTGCAAGAGTAGAGTTCCATCTCTGCTTCGTAGTTATCTATCATTTTTTCTTCTGTTAGTAAAATTATGTTTTGGGGGTAGTTATGTGTATTCAAAAGAACAAATTTCCCAACATCGTGGAGTACACCTGCAGTATAAGCACTATCGATTTCGTATTTATTTGTGAGATATTTCTGTGCAAGATGGAATGAGTTCGATGCAACAACTAAACTGTGTTTCCAGATTTGTTCAAGATATTTTCTATTTTCTGGGGTAACTTTAAAATTCGAAAACAAATGTATGTAGAAAATCAGAGATTTTACAACATTAATACCGAGGTATGAAAGAGCAAAAGAAATGTTGGAGATTTCCCGTTGAAGCCCAAAGAAAGCAGAGTTGACAATTTGGAGAATCTTCGAGGTAAGGTTTGGGTCCTTAGCGATTAGAGCAGCAATTTTTTGCAACGAAAAGTCGGGTTTTATTGCTTCTTGTTCAATTTGAATATATATTTCTGGAAGCGAAGGCAAAGAGGTTGTATTTTTCACTAAATCAATTAGAGCAGGATTCTTTAAGTTTTTTTGTAGATTGCTTGCGCGTTCGACCCGTTGCTTCAAACTTTCGGTGGTGTAGGGTGGAGTAGCAAATTGGTGGACAAATTGGCTGACTTGGGCTATTGTGTTGTGTTCAAGATTTGGCACAAGGGCAAATCGGATAGTTTCGGGGAATATTTTTTTTACTTCGGAAAGAACATTAGCTCCGTTTGAACAAGTAATTGAAGGGCTGGAAAAGACAAAGTCAATTTGGTTATCGGCTAAAATTTGTAAGGCTCTATCCCCAGTTTCGGCAAAAAATACATCCCATTCCTCCTGCAAAGGGATAACGTTTTGAATTAGTTCCTTAATAATTGATTGCTCATTCTCAATAAATAATACACCAATTTTCATATTCTTTTTTCCAATATCAATTATTAGCAAATTAATAAAAAAGTTTAAAAAATCTCAATTTTACTATAAAACTTTGTTCAGTTTAAAGTTTATTACTGAACTGTTAGAATTTTTATTTGATTGAGACTATTCAATGAAGTTGGTGAGGAACAGGAAGCTACAACGAAAACGTCTTTGCTCTTTCCGATTTTGTTCTTTTTAATGAATTCGCTTAAGTCGGCAACGGAATATTCCGATTCCTTATGTGGATAGCAGAAACTTTTTACACCCCATACAAAAGATAATCTTCGGACAATATCGAGGTTCTCGGTAAAAGCATAAATTGGCACATTAGGCCTATATTTTGCAAGATTCAGTGCAGTGAAGCCATTTTTTGTCAGAGCAATTACTCCTCTGGCTTTGATTTGTTCAGCCAAAACGGTGGCAGCGTTGGCAATTGCATCGTAGATTTCGTTTGTCATAGAAATTGAATCTTGTTTCGATTTGATTTTGAAAGAAATATCCTTTTCAGCCTCGAAAATTATTCGATTCATATAATCAACAGCCTCGACTGGATATTTTCCTACACTGGTTTCGGCACTTAGCATAAGAGCATCGGCACCATCGAGAACTGCGTTGGCGACATCACTTGCTTCGGCTCGGGTTGGTCGGGGATTGTTAATCATAGACTCAAGCATTTGTGTTGCAATAATAACAGGTTTGCCAAAATATCTACACTTTCGGATGATTTCCTTTTGGAGCAAAGGTACTTTTTCGGCTTCGATTTCTAATCCTAAATCGCCACGAGCAACCATAATCCCATCGGCTTCTGCGATAATGGATTCCAAATGTTCCAAACTTTCCTGTCGTTCGATTTTTGCCACAATGGGAAGAACTTTGCCAAACAATTTCATCATTGTTCGAAGTTCGATGATGTCCTTTTCCGACCTGACGAATGAAAGAGCAACAATATCCACTCCATTTGCAAGTCCAAATTTCAAATCCTCGATATCCTTTTCTGTAATTGCTGGTATTGTGGATTTAGTACGAGGTATTATAATCCCCTTGTTGCTTGATAATTGTCCTCCTTTTATTACTTTGGTGATTACTTTGTTGCCTTCGACTTTAATAATTTCAAGTATTATGTAACCATCGTCGAGGAGAATTATTCCGCCCGGACTTGCTTGACTGATAATCTCTTTGTGGTTTGTCGAAACGATTTTTTCGTTTCCAATAAGAATATTTTCGGTAGTGATAGCAAATTCCTGTCCATCGAGTAAAGTAATCGAATCGTTTTCAACTTTTCCGATACGCATTTTGGGACCTTGCAAGTCCTGCAAAATACCAACTTTCTTCCTTGTCTTTTCTTCGGCAGTTCGTATAAGATTGATATTATTCAAATGGGTTTCGTGTGAACTATGTGAGAAATTAAAACGGGCAACGTCGAGCCCTTTTTCAATCATTCTACAAAGGATATCGATATTTGAACTTGCGGGACCAATCGTTGCAACAATTTTTGTTCTGGTTTCGGAAGATGGCATTATTTATCATTCAAATTGGACAAAATCGGCTATTTCTTCTGCCTTTTTGAGATGTATAAGCAGATTATCTTCAACAAGTTCGTTAACCGCCGCCTTAGCCTCTTGGATAGTGATGTTATGGTAGTAAGCAAAATGCCAAATGTCAACGGGCGAGACTGAAATTTCGAGCAGAAGTGCATGGGCAATTGATAATGGTTCTTGGCGAAGGTATTTCTCGCGTAGTGTCTCCAAAAGCAGATGAGAGGTCTTTTGAACAATCATTTCATTTGTGAAATAATAGTTTACGTTATTTGTTAAATCGCAGATTGGGAATCCGCCGAACTTTTTAAGCATTAGCGGAAGGAAAGAAATTGAAACAACATAGGGTTCTTCTTCGACATCGCCCCACAAGTCGTTCCAGATTTCGTAGTCATTTTTTTTGAGCCATTCAAAAAATTTGACTTCTTTTTCGGGAAGGTAGAACAAAGTATCTTGGGCAAAAAGTTTGACAATTTCTTCGGCAATTTCGCTTGTTATCTGAGCGAATATATCCTCGGGTATCTTGATAGGAACCTTTTTATCCCGTTCTGTTTTGAACCAATTTATTATTTCATCTTTGTTCATATCGAAATGCAAATATTTCAAAACGCAATTTCAAATTTATAAAAAATACCTAAGGTGTAAAATTATTTTGATTTGAATTTTTTTTGTAATTTTGTATTTGTAAGTTTGCCCCGTGGTGTAACTGGCAACACGTCTGACTCTGGATCAGAAGAGTCCAGGTTCGAACCCTGGCGGGGCAGCAAAGCTACTCGCTGTTGGGATAAATTCCATTTTCAATGTTTTTCAAACTGAACTCAAAAAATCCTTTTTTGTTGTGAATAATTTGAGCAGCGATTAAAGCCCCAAGTGCAAACCCTTTGCGATTTTTTGCTGTATGAGTAATTTCGATTGTATCGAACGAAGAGTCGAGAATGATTTTATGGATTCCAAAAGTTTCGCCAACACGAAGTGAAGCAATTCTCAGAGCATCGCCATCGTTTGGTGATAGTTCGGTTGTTATCCTTTTTTTTCTGCTTACATTTCGTAGTATTTCCTCTGCAATTTTTAGTGCTGTGCCGCTTGGGTAATCCTTTTTGTGCCGGTGGTGAATTTCTTCGACGAGAATGTCGTATTCTTCGAAATTGTTAATGATTTTCGAGACTTCGTTAATTACCGAAAATAGTATATTCACTCCAACAGAGAAATTTGGGCTGTAAATTGCTCCAATGCCTTCTTTTTCGACTATGCTTTTAACTTCTGAAATTTTATCGTACCATCCTGTTGTGCCAATAACAATGTTCTTTTTTAAACGAGCAAGTGTTTTAACATTTTCGAGCACAGAATCAGGGGTGGTAAATTCAATTGCAACGTCAAAATCATATTCATGCTCGCTCGATAACGGATTATCAATGTCGAAAATGTTTGTTACGGCGAATCCTTTTTCGTGGGCAAGGAGTTCAATCTCCTTGCCCATTTTCCCATATCCAACTATTGCTAATTTGGGTTTGTTTTGCTTCATTCGTATTTTTCTTTATACATTTTGTAAAAATCACCAATCAGGTCAAAAGCTTCCTTAAGTATTTCTTCTGGCGGAAGGATAACTATTCGAAAATGACTCGTGCCCGGTTTTTGGCCAAATCCTTTCCCGGGAACGATTACAACCCCTGTCTCTTTCATCAGTTCGATAGCAAAGTGATTGTCGTCTTTTACATCAATCGATGGGAAGGCGTAAAATGCTCCGTGTGGCTCAACAAGACTAATCCCCGGTATCTTGGCAATTTTTTCCAATACAATGTTCCTCCGCCTTTCCAATGTCGAGTTCATTTGGGTAATGTGGCTTTGGTCGCCTAAAAGGGCAACGGGTATAGCATATTGTATGGGGTGGTTTGCGCAAAGCCTTGCCCGTAGGATTTTGTTAATTGCATCGATGTAGTCTTCCAGCAAATTTCTTGGACCCGAAACAATGCCCCAACCAATACGAAAACCAGGTGCAATGTAGTTTTTCGATAAGCCCGAAAATGTTATGCAGGGTAGCTCTTCGGAAAGCCCTGCAATCGAAGTATGTTTTGCATTATCAAAAAGAAGCTTGTCGTAAATTTCGTCGGCAAAAACAACCAGATTGTGTTCGAGTGCCAATTTGACAATCTCTTCGAGGTTTTCTTTCGAAAAAACTGCACCTGTTGGGTTGTTGGGGTTGATTAAAACAATTGCCCTTGTCTTTTGGTTGATTTTTTTCTTGATGTCATCAATATCGGGTTGCCATCCGTTGGATTCGTCCAAGTAATATGGGTTTGCAACAAGTTCAAGTTTGCTTTGGATTGCAGAGTAAAGAGGATAGCCTGGCTCGGGAATTAACACATTTTCCCCGGGATTTAACAAGGCGGTGAGACAAATTTCTATCGCTTCGCTGGCGCCAGTTGTAATGAAGATATCCTGAATGTTCTTGATGCCTTTTCGGCGAGCATCTTCTTCGATTGCTTCGAGAGCAATTTTAATTCCCGAAGATGGAGAGTATCCATTTTTGTTTTCGAGCATTGCTTTGTAGACTGCTTCGATTATTTGTTTTGGTGTTTTGTGGTCGTAAGCATTTGGGTCGCCAATGTTTAAATATAGCATTTTGCGACCTGTTTTTGCAATCTGTTCAGCAAGAACCACAATGTCCCTTATAGCATAAGTAATGCCAGTGGTTCGTTTCGCTGGCTCGATTTTTGACCATCTCATATTTTACTTTCCTAAAAATAAAAACTTAAAATTAAAAAAAATAGAAGAAACAAAAGTATTAGAATACTTTTGAATAATAAATGTGTGCTTTATTTATGAATTAGNCAGTTTGATGCCAAGCTCTTTCAGTTGGGCTTCATCAACAGCCGATGGGCAGTTTTCCATCAAAGACAATCCACTTGTGGTTTTAGGAAATGCAATTACGTCTCGAATATTGTCTGTCCCCGTCAAAGTCATTACTAATCTATCTAAACCAATTGCAATACCGCCGTGGGGTGGGGCACCAAATTTCAAGGCTTCGAGAAGGAATCCGAACTTATTCCGAATATCATCCTGGGTTAAGTTGAGCAAGCGGAAGATCTTCTCTTGAATTTCGGGTTTGTGGTTTCGGATACTTCCACCTCCAATTTCTTCGCCATTAACAACTATGTCGTAGGATTTAGCCCGAGCTTTCAGCGGTTCGCTTTCTAATATTTCCGAATCTTCGTCCATTGGTGCAGTGAAAGGATGATGCTTGGCTACCAACCGCTTCTCTTCTTCATCGAATTCGAAAAGTGGGAAATCGACAACCCAAAGGAACGAAAATTTATCCTTTACTTTTTCAATAGTTCCTGTTCGCAAAGCAATTTCTTTGCGTAGAGCACCAAGAATTGAATAACACTTTTCCCATTGGTCTGCCACAATTAGCAATAGGTCTCCATCCTCGAGATTTGTCTCTTTTTGCAAATGGTCGATAATTCCTTCGGAAAGGAATTTTGCTATTGGTGAAGATATTATTCCGTCTGCTTTTTTGAACCAAACTAATCCTTTCCCACCGAATTTTTTAGTCAATTCGGTAAGTTCATCAATTTGTTTCCGTGAGTAATGAGCACATCCTTTTGCATTGAATCCAGCAATTATTCCGCCTGTGGAAATAGTTTCTTGGAATATTTTAAAATCTGCTTGTTCAAAAATGTTTGTTAAAGTGCGAAGTTCAAAGCCATAGCGTAAATCGGGCTTATCGCTTCCAAATCGGGACATTGCTTCTTGGTAAGTTAGGCGACGAAATGGTGGTTGAATTTCAATTCCGAGTATTTCTTTCCATAGGCGGGAAAATAGCCCTTCGGTGATGGAAATAACATCTTCTCTGTCGACAAAAGACATCTCCACGTCGATTTGAGTGAATTCAGGTTGGCGGTCGCTTCGCAAGTCTTCGTCGCGGAAGCACTTAACAATTTGGACGTAGCGGTCGAAGCCCGAAATCATCAGAATTTGTTTGTATAGTTGTGGCGATTGAGGCAGAGCATAAAATTTTCCCTTATGCAAACGAGAAGGTACAAGGAAATCTCGGGCTCCTTCGGGAGTGGATTTTGTAAGGAATGGGGTTTCGATTTCGACAAAGTTATTTTCGTGAAAATACTTGTGGATTACTTGGTAAATTTCGTTGCGGACAATGAATCTTTTCTGAACCGAAGGTCTTCGCAAATCGAGAAATCGGTAGCGGAGCCTTGTCGCTTCCGAAATTTCGGCTATATCGGAGACTTCGAAAGGGGGAAGTTCGGAGCGATTCAAAATCCCGAAATCATCGAGCTCGATTTCGATGAATCCAGTTGGAATCTTGGGGTTTGGGTTTTCCCTTCGGCGGACTTTCCCTTTTGCCCAGATGACAAATTCAGCTCGAAGCTCTTTAACTCTTTCGGCGAGCGTAGGTTTTTCCTCGGGGACAACTACTAATTGAGTAATGCCGTATCGGTCGCGAAGGTCGATGAAAATCAGCCCGCCCATATCGCGGATATTGGCAACCCAGCCATTGAGTATTACTTCTTTCCCTTCGTCGCTTTCGCGAAGCTCCCCACAAGTTGCAGTGCGTTTTGGAAAACTCATTTTTTGGCTTCAAAAAAAAGCAAATTTATTAATTATTTACCAGATTTAACTAACAGAAAGATGGAAATTGTTAAGAGATTTATCTATTATGATATTGAACGAAATAATTACGATTTTACAAACATAGAATTAAGATAAGTTAAACATTTAAAGAAAATTTTCCACCCCCCAACTTAACAAGGCTTGGTTTGGGAACTTGTAATTGTAATAATTGCTTGAATTTTCAAAAATTAGTCCAAATGCTGCTTAATCCAATCTGTTAATTTGTCGGTGCTGGGCAGTGGTGTTCCGCTCGCATAAAGTTTTTCATTTATAACAAGTGCTGGGGTAATCATCACACCATATTTCATTATATCCATAAGATTTTCAACTTTGATTACTTCGGCGTCGAAATTGTTTTTTTCGACCACTTCGCGTACCCGTCGTTCTAATGCTTGACATTTGGGGCACCCGGGTCCAAGAACTTTAATTTTTACTTTCGCCATTTTGTACCTCCTTTAAATATTCGTTTATTTCTTCAACTATGTATTTACGAAACTTTTCGTAGTTGTTCATATATTCCCATATTTTTTCCAATTTCTTCCATTTTATAACTTTGCTACCGTTGGAAATTTGAACAATGAGGGTTTGGGAATCGATTTCATATCGTTCGGCAAGTTCGCTACTTTGCTCATCCTGGAAATCCAGCGAGCTGAAAGAAAGTGTTCCATCCTTCAAATTTGTTGAATAAACCTGCTCGATAGTTTCTCGTGTTTGTCTTTCGATGAGTAAACAACTTTCACATCGTATTGTAGCGTGGAAATAAATCACTTCGATTTTAAGCCTGTTCTGTTCCGCTATGCTAAAAGTTAAATTAGCACAAAGTGAAAAGGCTAAAATAAGTAAACTAAACAAAATGCCTTTTTTCATTGCAATTCATCGTTATTCTAACATACCAAAAATATAACCAGTTAAAGCCGAAAAAATTGCAACAAGAGAAACATAAACTATGGTTTTCTTTGTTCCCAAGATGCTTCTGATAACAAGCATATTTGGAAGCGAAAGCGCCGGACCGGCAAGCAAAAGAGCCAACGCCGGACCCTTGCCCATACCACTTCCAATAAGTCCTTGTACAATTGGAACTTCTGTTAATGTTGCAAAGTACATAAAAGCACCCATAATCGAGGCAAAAAGATTTGAGAATATTGAATTTCCACCTACAATTGTGGAAACCCATTGGCTGGGGATTATTCCTTCGTGCAAGGGCCTTCCAAAAGCAAAGCCAGCAATCAATACCCCGATGAAGAGCAGTGGGACAATTTGCTTTGTGAAATCCCAAGTGTAGTATAGCCAATTCTTCAAGTCTTCTTTGCCTGTTGCTAAAACAATCGTTAAACCTGCAACCCCAACCGTGAAAGTGATTAGTACATTAGTGAAGATTATTTGTGTTATGATAATTACCAAAGCAGTTATTAATATGATTTTCCAATTGGCTTTGAACCATAGAATTAATACAAAGCCAAGCAAAACAGAAAACAAAGCTGTTATTGTCCATTTGTAAACGAAAATGTTATACCAAATTCCTGAATTTTCAACTGGTTTCCCCCAATTGGCGAAAACAAGAATGCCAACCAAAGAAAGGAAGAATATTACATCCTGCCAAAGTTTTCGTCCATCATTTTTTTGTTCTGTTTCTTCGGGAATTTGATTCAATCTTATTATATCATCCTTTTTGAAAATGAATTCCATTAATAACCCAATTACAATACTAAAGACAACGGCAAAAATTCCGCGAGCGAAGCCAATTTCCAAGCCCAGAACTTTTGCGCTCAATACAATTGCCAATACATTTATTGCTGGACCAGAATAAAGGAAAGCAGTTGCAGGACCAATCCCAGCACCCTGATGATAAATGCCAGCAAACAAGGGTAACACAGTGCAAGAGCAAACAGCCAGAATTCCACCTGAAACCGATGCTACCCCGTATGCCAAAAAGCGATTTGCTCTGCTTCCAAGATATTTTAGAACGGTTTTCTGTTTTACGAATACACTGATTGCTCCCGAAATAAAAAAAGCAGGGATTAGACACAACAAAACATGTTCGCGTGCATACCATTTCGTTAACTCAAGTGATTCAAATATCGCATTGTCGAATCTTTGCGTTCCTATTGGTAGAAAATAAAAGACAAGAAATATTGTTGCAAAAAGCAAAAACCTTTTGAGTTCCTTTTTCCATTCCATTTTACCCTCTACTTTTGAAATATCTGTAAATGATTTAATTTGGTACGGAACATCGGGGCGATTTATCCAAATTTTTTAATTTTTCAATGTCTTGCAATATAATTTTGTCGTTGCTAATCGTTTCTAAGACCTTTTTCAATATTTCTTTTAACTCTTCCTCCAAACCTTCCCAGTTGATTGAATAGAAAATCCATTTTTTTTCTTTTCTGTCGATAAGTATGTTAGCGTCCTTGAGTATTGCAAGGTGTTGCGAAATTGTAGCCATTGTAAAACCTATGATTTCTTTTAACTCGCAAACGCATAATTCTTCGTGGCTTAAAAGAGCCAGAATTTTCAATCTTTGAGTATCTGCGAGTGCTTTTAAAAATTTCAATGTTTCTTTAAACATTTTATTGTTTAGTTAAAAAACAAATTGACGACACTTTTTGATTAATATTTTTGAATTTATTTAAATGTTTTTTTACTTTTTTCATAAAGATTTTTGTAATTTTCTATTTAACAAAACACGAAGTTTGTTATTTTGCAATTGAGAAAGAAGTAAATGCTTTTTAGGAGCAATATATGAGAAAATTGTTACTCATTGTATTGATTTGTTTGGTTGCCCATCAATTCTTGTTCACAACAGAGTACCTCGACCAGCCATTTACCAATAGGGTTTCGCTTGGGGTTGGCTTTTCGGGGGGACTCAACTTCCACACTGCGAATTTCAAGGGGATTGATTTTCCTAACATTCCAAGTTGCTGTCCTCGATTCGAGACGGGATTTGGGCTGAATTATAATTTCGGAGCGTTTTTTTCTGTTCCCATTAATTCTGATTTTTCTTTGCAATTGAACGCTGGCTATGCAAATTTGGGTGCGAAATTGACCAAAATCGAGAAGGAGTATGTTTCGACTCCACACCAAGAAGGCGTCTGGGGCGAATTCGAACATTCGATGAAGGCGACGTTGAATGCTTTTGAAGGGGACTTGGCTGTATCATATAGGCTTACGCCCCAATTTCGCATTTATTTGGGACCCACTTTCGACTATCTTTTGAAGTACGATTATGAACAAAAGGAAGAAATTGTCAGTCCATCCTACGGGGTATTTGCGATAGAAAGGACAAGGGTAAGGAACCATTTCCAAGGAGAAATTCCCAATATAAACAAGTTGGCTTTTGGGTTGGGTTTTGGTGCTAACTATTGGTTGCCAATGAACCAAAGCAGTACATTCTTTTTGGTTCCTAATGCAACAATTAAGTTGAGATTTAATAATATCACATCGAATAGCGAGTGGAAAGCGTTTAATTTTTCTGCGGGTGTGAACTTTGTATATTCACCGAGAAAAGTCAAGCGAATACCTCCGCCTGTGGCTCCACCAATAGTGCCCCCGCTGCCTGATTATCCCATCCCGCCATCGGCTCCCTACCTTGAAGCATCGATCGACGCAGTGAGTCTTGACGAAAACGGACGCGAATTACCAGTAACTGTTTTGAAAATCGAGGAGTTTCTATCTACTCAAACGCATCCAATCTTGGGCTATGTGTTTTTCGATGAAAATTCAGCAGAAATTCCAAAGCGGTACAATTTACTAAGTCCTTCCGAGGCCAAAGATTTTTCTGTCCGCAAGCTTTATGGGTATAATACGCTCGATATCTACCATAATATGTTGAATATTATAGGCAAAAGGGTATCGCAATACCCACAAGCCGAACTGACTATTGTTGGATGCAATAGCGACCAAGGAGCCGAAAAAGGCAATTTGGAACTATCCCGGCGAAGAGCCGAGGCGGTTCGGGATTATTTTGTTAATGTTTGGAAGATTGACCCCGAGAGAATTAAAATTGAGGCAAGGAATTTACCCGAAAATCCATCGAATCCTAACGACCCCGATGGTGTTGCCGAAAATCGTCGTGTAGAAATATATTCAAATATTCCCCAAATTCTCGAACCACTGGTGGTCGAAGATACATTGCGCGAAGTTAACCCGCCGAAGTTCAGATTCAAGCCAAAAGTTAAAACCCAGATTGGTGTTGACAAATGGCAATTAGTTACTTTGCAAAGTCAAGGAATAGTTAAAGTTTTCGAAGGACAAGGGGATGTGCCCGAAGTTATCGAATGGGATGTTGCATTAGAGCAAAGGAATGTCCCAAAACTTGATGAGCCTTTGAAATATAAACTTGTTGTTGTGGACAAAGACAATAAGCGCTGGGAATCGCGGACACAGGAATTGCCAGTTGAAGTCCAAACAATACAAAAGAAAATTTTTGAGCGAGTTGCCGACAAACAAATCGACCGGTTTAGCTTGATTCTGTTTGGTTTTGGACAATCAACTATCACGGGCGATAATTTGAAAATTGCACAACTTGCGAAGATGAAAATTAAGCCTAATTCTCTTGTGAAGATAGAAGGTTATACCGACAGAATTGGCAATGAAAGCACAAATATGGAGCTTTCTTTGAGGCGCGCACAAGAAACAGCAAAAGTGCTCGGAATCGACCCGAGATATGCACGCGGGCTTGGCGAAACAATTTTGCTCTATAACAATGATTTGCCCGAAGGTCGTTTCTACTGTCGAACAGTTAATATTGAAATTGTAACTCCTATTGAATAAATTTGTTATTGTTTTGGATAATTGGAGGGAGATATGAATAAAATTAAATTTTTACTTGTTTTGGTGTTAATTCCTCTTTGGGTAAATTATCTTTTGAGCCAAAGAGTGGAAATTACCGAAGTTTTTCCAGTAACCTATCCGACGATACTTTTGGAATTTAAGGTTTGGGATAAAGATGGAAAAGAAGTTCGAGATTTTTCGTCGAGCGATTTTACCGTGCTGGAAAACTCAATTTCACGCGCCATTCAAAGTGTTATGTGTCCTCCGGTAGGGCAAACTAAATTTTCCTTGATTTTGACAATCGATATATCCCAGTCTATGTCGGAGCCGAGCACAATCCCCGGAAAGACAAAGATGGATGTAGTTCGCCAAGCTGCTCGGAATGCCATCAAGTCCTTGCCAGCCGACAGTAGCCGATGGGAAGCTGCAATTACTTTGTTCGATTACGAAAATGTTCTTGTTCGTAATTTTACAAATAGTAAATGGTGGCTCAACAAGGGGCTGGACACAGCACTTTTAGCTCCAAGAGGCGGCACAGATTACAACGCCGGCTTCCTTTACGATTGGCTTGGCAATCCCGGGGCTTTGCTTGTTGCAAGGAATGCGAAATACAAACCTGTCGTAATTTTCTTAACCGATGGGAAGCACGAGGGTCGCTCATCTCCGCCACCGAGCCGTGTAAATGTTTGGGTTTCCCAAATTCTTGATTCTGCAAGGAAATACGATGTTACAATTTATGCCATTACTCTTGGCTTTGATGTACCGACTGAATTAAATAATATTTGTTCGGGAACGCCTTATGGCCAAGCATATCAGACTGTTCCCAGCGAAGAAGAGCTTAGAAACCTTTATTCAAATATATTGAATACAATCGGGACGATTGGGCCACCTGCACCTTGTCGCATTAAGTTTACTTCTGATTGCGACGGAGGTAATGTTGAACTGGTTTATAAGCCTTTTTCTGTAAGCGATACTTTTACATATAAAGTGCCGGGAGCATTTTTACCAGCTTTGGATGTTGTTGAAAGAAACATTTCGTTTACAAATCAATCCACGCCTTACGAAGTATCTGTAAAAATCAAAGCAAGGAATAACTTTATTATGGTTAACCCACCCGGGGTTACTTCGCCTTTCAATAATGTGTCGGTTCTTGATTGGGGTGGAGCACCGCCACCTTTTAAACTCGAAAAAGATTCGAGCAGAAATGTAAAACTTGCTATATCTCCGTTTCCCGATTCTGCTTATCATAATTTTACTTTTGACTTTGTTACTTCTGCTTGCGATGGGAATCGACTATCTGTACAAACCGGATGGATTTATCCGCTTGATGTTGATTGTGGCTCTGGCGTTGTTGGTCAAACAAAGAATTTACCCCAGCAGACCATTTTCTGCAATAACTGGGTTGAGCCATTAACGATATTTTCCATCAGTATTTCTGGCGGTGACCAGGGCGATTTCAAGATTTTGGGAGGAACGACAAATATTACTGTTCAACCTCAATCTTGTTTGAAATTTGACATATCTTTCACCCCATCCGATGCTTCTGATAGGAGTAGTAAAATCGTTTTCAACACTAACAAAGGAAGATTCGAGTCGAAAATTTTTGGCTCGGGAAGTGGTTTCCCCGAAATTTCGACAGTTAAATCAATCGAATTTGATACAATTGATTGCAAGCGAACTTCTATCGATACCACGATAAAAATTAGAAACACCGGGGCTTTGAATCTTGAAATTTCCAAGTTTGAATTCACGGGAGCCAACGCAACGGAATTCTCCTTTGTTCCGTCCAATCCCGGTGCTGTTTCGGTACCACCATCGGGTGAGTATTCATTGACGATAAAATGTTCGCCGGTTACAAAAGGTCTTCTTTCAGCAGATTTGGTGATTACGAGTAATGCAAAAAATTCTCCGAGCTACACCATCCCGTTGAAAGTTTTCAGTGCCGACCGTTCATTTAAAGCAAACATCGATAAGTTAGATTTTGGGGTTATTTGTCCGGGCGAAGAAAAAGTTCTTGATGTTCAAGTTCAAAACACTGGGAATGTCGCTCTGAATCTGGATTTAAATACATCTGCTCCTTTTAGTATTCAAAGCGCAGTTCCAATTTCAGTTCCTGCCTCATCAACACAAACAGTTAAGGTTGTATTGAATAGTGCAAACGAAGGAACTTTCGATGGTGAATTGAAGATCATTGATAGTTATTGTCAAACTGTTCAAACAGTTACACTTCACGGCGTTGTTCTAAGTCCCCAAATTGACCGCCAGCCTATTGTGGTTTTTGGTGTTGTTGGTGTTCCGAAAGATACTGTAATAAGTATAAAAAATGTGTCGAATCGGCAATTGACAATTAGCAACGCGGTATTTACCGACCCGCAAGTGACAATCCTCTCTCCCAATCTACCTTGGAATATTCCAGCGATGTCGTCTATTTCCGTTTCAATACGATATTTGGCTCAAACATCCGATGCTTTAAAAGCTTATTTGAGGCTAACTGGTCAACCCTGTGATTTCAACGATTCTATCTTTGTTACTAGCAATCCTGTTGCTTCCAGAGCCGATATTGTAATCGAGAAGCACTCGGGTTTGATAGGCGAAATTGTTACAATTCCGGTTTTGATTAAAAATGGAATTATGCTGGATAAATCTGGGACTACTAAGGTTCGAACAAAAATAAACTACGACCAATCGCTTCTAAAGTTCGTTTCTGTTACGCCAAATGTTACAACTAACTTGGGGAGTAACTCGATTTCTTTCGACAATGTCCCAATTACGCCAACGACAAATGTGCTGTTGCAAATCTCATTCGAGGTTTTAAATAGCAGTGTTACACAAACTCCGCTTGATATTAATTCTACTACGGCTATCGACGGGTTTATCAATTTTACAGAAATTGATGGCTCGTTCGAAGTTCTGCCTTCGACTGCAGAAATTTCAGTCGGCAATGTCGAGGCTAATACAGGCGAAGAGTTTTTGTTGCCAATTTATTTGAAAAATGTTAAAAATGTAACTGATTTCCATCAGAGTATTTCCACCGAAATTTCTTTCAACTACACATTGATGGAGCCTATTGGTTCAACGCCGGAAGGGACTATCGAAGATGGCAGAACCAAAATAGTAATCAACAACTTGCCACTCAAACCAATAAATTCTGATTCGGCAATTGCCCTTTTGAACTTCCGAGCCAAACTTGGGAACGATACTTCAACAAGTGTTGCAATCCGTAATACTCGGACAGCGAAAGGGTTTGTTGTTTTCAAAGAAACAAATGGCAGTTTTTCGTTGAAAAATGTATGCAAGAGTGGGGGCTTGCGGTTGTTCGAGCCTCAACCAGGTCCAATCTTTATGGTAACAACCAATCCCAGCGAAAATTCTATCGATGTAGTTTTTGAACCTCTTGAATTGGGTATTCATAAGATAACTTTGACCGACATTTTCGGGAATATTATCTTTTCGACAGAGTACGAATTTTCCAGCCCAACTCAACAAGAATTTAGGATTTACAATAATATTTTGAGCGATGGTGTCTATTTCGTCCGTGTCGAAGGACCAACGACTGTTCGTAGCAAGAAAGTATTCTGGGTAAAATAGAAGAAAAGCTTTTTTGGAAAGGTCGTTCGATAAGCAAATGAGCTTATCAACGATTCGATGTTGGTTTTTTGCTATTTAATGAAAAGTTAATGTTTGGAATCATTGAAGATTATCTAAACAAGATTACCGAAATTTTTGAGCAAGGTGATGCACGGGAAGAGAGCTTTTATCCTGCATTAAAAGAACTTCTTGAGCAATATTGCCAAGCTCAGAATTTAATTGGTGTTTACATCACTGTACTGCCAAAGAAAACCGAAGCAGGAAACCCTGATTTTCGGATTTGGGACGGCAGACAGCATATTACAGGCTACATCGAAGCAAAGGAACCAAATAAAAATTTGGACAAAGTGGAAGAATCGGAACAATTAATCAAATACCTTCAAACTTTTCCAAATTTAATATTAACCAATTTTCTTGAATTTCGACTTTACCGAAATGGGCAGTTGACCGAAAGTGTCCAAATTTGTAGTCCCTTTGTTTTGAATAACCTGAAAACAGTACCCCCAAAGCAAAAGGAAAAGGAGCTATTCCAATTATTAGAAAAATTTTTCTCTTTTTCTCTGCCAAAAGTTTATGATGCTAAAACTCTTGCTGGGGAACTTGCAAAAAGAACAAAGTTCCTTAAAGAAATTGTTGCAAATGAATTAAAAGAAAATCGTTCCCAAGATTTAAGAGGATTTTATGATGCTTTCAATAAATACTTAATTTCGGATTTGAAGGAATTGGAATTTTCTGACCTTTTTTCGCAGACAATTACCTATGGATTATTTGCGGCAAGGACTCGTTCTAATGATGGATTTAATAGAAATCTTGCTTATAGCAATATTCCTCAGACAATTGGTATACTTAAAGATTTATTCAAGTTCATTTCGTTTGGGAATCTTCCTAAACAAATGGAGTGGATAATTGATGACATTTCAGATGTACTTGCTGTAACTGACGTGTATAGAATTCTGGATGAGTATTTTCACCAGCATAAAGGAAGCGACCCCATTGTCCACTTCTACGAGACCTTCCTAAGTGAATATGACCAAAGCACACGTGAAAAACGCGGTGTTTATTTCACTCCCGAACCTGTTGTGTCCTATATTGTTCGTTCTGTCGATGAGGTCCTGAAGAATCAATTTGCTTTGGAAGGTGGAATTGCAAACCGAAAGGTTACAGTTTTAGACCCAGCAGCAGGGACATTAACTTTCCTTGCCGAAGCAGCAAAAGTAGCAGTTGAGGAGTTCACTGCAATTTATGGCGAAGGGGGTAGGAGCAAATTTATAAAAGAACATATTCTCGAGAATTTCTTTGCTTTTGAACTTATGATGGCTCCCTATGCCATTGGTCACTTGAAAATTTCCTTCTTGCTTGAGGAACTTGGATATAAATTACAAGATGGCGAGAGGTTTAAGCTTTACCTAACGAATACGCTTGAAATGACTGAACTTGAACAAACCATTCTTCCGGGGATAGCCTCGCTTTCAAGAGAATCGCATTTAGCCAACCAAGTGAAAAAAGAAAAGCCAATTCTCGTGATAATAGGAAACCCTCCATATTCGGGGCATTCTGCTAATGTTGGTGAATGGATAAGGAAAGAGATTAAGGAATATTATCAAGTCGATGGCAAGCCACTTAAAGAAAAGAATCCGAAGTGGTTACAAGATGACTATGTAAAATTCATTCGTTTTGCTCAATGGAAAATTGAGCAGGCGGGCGAAGGTATTTTGGGTTTTATAACGAACCATAGTTATCTCGATAACCCTACTTTTCGCGGAATGAGGCAGTCTTTGCTGAAAACTTTTGACGAAATTTATATTCTTGACCTTCATGGTAGTAGCAGGAAAAAGGAACGAACACCAGGTGGTGGAATTGATGAAAATGTCTTCGATATTCAGCAAGGTGTTGCTATTGGGATATTTGTTAAAACTAAATCGAACAAGCAGAGACCGAAGAAAATAAAGAAAAAAATACTTCATTCGGAAATCTGGGGAACAAGAGAAGAGAAATATGAATGGCTAAGAACACATAACATAACAAATACAGAGTGGACACAACTTCAACCCAAACCTGATTATTACCTATTTAAGCCCAGAGATGAGGATTTGTTGAGTTTTTATGAGAAATTTTCGAAAATTACAGATATTTTCCCAGTAAATAGTGTTGGGATTGTTACTGCACGAGATGATTTTGCTGTTGCGTTTGATAGGAATGTTTTGGAACGCAGAATTCGGCAGTTCGTCGATAAAAACCTTCCTGATGAAGTAATCAAATACACATTCAATTTGTATGATACCAGTAAGTTCAAGCTTTCCGAGTCACGAAAAGAGGTTATGCAAGAACCAAATTGGCAAAAGCATATTGTCAAGCTCCTTTATCGCCCATTTGATGAGAGATGGGTGTTTTATCACGATTCTGTCGTAGAAAGAACACGAAAAGAAGTTATGCAAGATATGTTAATGGGCGAAAATCTGGGGCTGATTACAATCAGAAGATCAAGAAGTCCTGAAACTTGGAGATTTGCTTTTATTTCAAATACAATTATCTCTGGTGCTACATCAATAAGTTCACTTGATATTAATTATCTTTTCCCACTTTACCTTTATACCAAGCAGGAAAAACCAAAAAAGAAGAGTGTTAAACTAAGCTCTTGGTTGATTTTTGAACCACGGGCTGATTATTCCATTGTGCATAAGCCAAATATTTCAGGTGAAATTTTTGAGAAACTCGCTGGACTTTATAATGAGATACCTTCGCCCGAGAAAATTTTGTATTACATTTATGCAATTCTATATTCAAATACATATCGAACTAAATATGCTGAATATTTGAAAATTGATTTTCCGAGGATTCCTTTTGCAAGAGATTACAGTGTTTTTAACAAAATTGCTAGGTTAGGTGAACGACTTGCAAATTTGCATCTTTTGAAGGATTCGGTTCGACCCGGGGCTAAATTTCAAGGCACGGGTGATAGCAAAGTTGACAAAATCGAGTATGATGCCAACACTGGGAGAATTTACATAAACAGCGAAAATTATTTCGAAGGGATTGAGCCTGATGTCTTCGATTACTTCATCGGTGGATACAGAGTTTGTGAAAAATGGCTAAAAGATAGGAAAAATCGGGAATTATCGCTCGAAGATGTTCAGTCATTCTGTAAAATTGTTGGTGTGCTTAAAGAAACTATACAAATTCAAAGTGAGATTGACAATATTTACCCTCTGGTTGAAAACTTTTGATTTTGAAAAGTAAGTAGATATTTTTCTTTATTCATTGAGTTTAATCTTCAAAAAACAATTGCCCACCTTGTTGATTCTTTTAGGTGGGCATCGAGAAAACTTTTCGAGTTCTTTAACTAAATTTTATCAAAAGCCTCTGTAAGTAAGTTGCAATGCAATTTTAATGGGGCTTAGGTTGAGTTTATAATTTTTTGCTGGGTCGGTTTCTGCTGTTGTGTAATTTGTTCTTAGGATAGAATTTGTTGTATATTGAAAAGTAGGTTCCAATCTGACATTCGAAGCGAGATAAACAGCCATACCAACAGAATAAATATTGGTAGTGGCATTTGGGATATCGGCTGTGTATGGCGAAGTAATCGAAGAGTAGCTTGCTCGAAATTCAAAAGGAAGTATTGGCGGGGAATATTGTACACCGAATCCCCATTTGACTTGTCCTACTAATTCTCGAACAATCCGAGAATTTAATCGGTCGATTTCAGGCGGGGCATCGGAGAATCGCAATTGGGTGACATCGAAATACTCCACTCCAGCGGCAAAGAGAAAATCGAGAATTTTTAAGGAGACGCCTGCAGCGTAGACAAAAGGTGTTGTGATTTTATATGAATTATAAGAATTTTCTTTCGGTTCGTAGGGATTGGGTTTCCATCCATCGTCGAATTGGGCATATGCATCTCTGCGAAACTCTTCTTCGACTTCGTAATAGGTGGGAAATTTTATTGTTGCACCAAAACGGAAGAACTTTTCCCAGGTTCCGATTACACCAATGGACCCTGTAATGCCAGAAACCTTTTGCGTAAGGTTTTCTTTCAGTGTAAAATTATTAAAATCTATGTTGGAATAATTTATCGAATCGAAGAAGTTATATTTATTCAATATATCAGATTCTTTAAATTCTCGATAGTAAGTGAACTTCCCAAATTTTCCGGTCAATGATACGCCAACGGATACGTTTTTGGCAATGGAAACAGCGAAACCACCGGTGATGTTATGTAATCCACCGTCTTCGTTGACGAAGACATCTTGCTTAACGGAATCTTTGACTGGAGTATAAAATTTATTGTTTGCAAGCCATAAGAAGTAGGGGATATTAGTGTTGGTGTCTTTTGGACCATATTGAGCAAGAGAGTTAATTAAGGAACTTGTGGGATTGAATGCGGAATAGTCTAAGTAATTGAGGAAGTTATTCTCGTGAAAATAGGCAATGCCACCAACCACTTTGTTCCCGAATTCTCGTATTGGAGTTGCAAAGCCAACGTGGGTTAAATAACTTGAATTACTTATGCGCTCGATTTTGTTGAATAAATATTCGGACTCGGCGATGTTTCGGGTAAATCCCAAGCCAATGGATAATTCCCCTTTTGGAATGTAGAGTAGACCAGCAGGGTTGAAGAACAAACCCGATACATCGTCCGATAAACCATAGAATGAAACACCGAAGCTTGCCGAATATGGCGTAATCATTGAATTTGGAATTGTGTAGCGAAGAGCATCTTCGATGAATTGCGAAAAAAGGAGATTCGAAGAGAAAATTGTTAAGCCAAGCAGAAATAAAAATTTTCTCATTTATTACCTCGGTCTTGTTGAACTTCTTTCCTGTTTTGTTGGAGAGTCAGACTTGGGCGTTTCTTTTGTTTTAGGAGAATCAGAGCGTGGGGTTTCGTTTTTTTCGGGCAATTTAAGTTTAACTGGCTCATCTGCCTTTTTTGGAGTCTCAGAAGGCTTGGAATTTGATTTAGTGGAAGATTCTCCGCCTCGTTGTGAGCTACGTGATTCCTTTGTAGGAATTGCTTGGTCGTCAAATTTGTAATTTCCGCGAGATGGACCGAAGTCCCGGACCGTGCGTGTTTTTGGTTCTTTCCAGCCATCGTCGGGAACATAAATTATATGCGGGCGATGTCGCCACCAATAATAATCCCAATATGGATATGGGTAAACAATGTAAAAGTTTGAACGAGAGTATGGCATAACAACATAGCGATAATCCCAAAATGGGTCGTAATAAGGATTTCCTATTTGTAGAAAAACATTGAATGAGTATGGGTCGTAAAACTCGACGAATCTTGGGTCGTATGGGTAAGGATAATAGTTGTTGAAAATATAAACATTCTGCTGTCTTGCTTCATCGGAGTAACGGGATTTTGAATCTTCAGAGTATGAATAAACGTAGGGTTTTACCTCTTGCTTCGGTTTTTCTTTCTTCTCAAATTTGGGTGTATTATTGTAGCCGAAATAATCTTCCCTCGATTTATTAGGCGAGGCGCAGCCAAACATTATCAGGGCTATGGTTAACAGAATAGATGTTAATCTTAATTTCATTTTCCCCTCCTTAAAATTTATCCATTCAAATATACGAAGTTGAAATAAAATTGTTTCAATAAATTTTTTAAAAATTAAAATCGTCTAAAACAGATTAAATTTTTGAATATAAAATGACCACAATAAATAAGAAGCGTGTTCTTGTTGGATTATCGGGAGGTGTTGATTCATCCACAACTGCTGCGATTTTAAAATCGCAAGGTTATGAGGTTATTGCAATTACTGTTACTTCTATAAAAATTACCGATGATTGTAAAGTTCAAAATAGCACTTCTGGTTGCTGCAACTATCAATCAATCATTGATGCAAGCGATGTTTGCGAACAACTTGGAATAGAGCATCATATAATCGACCTTTCGGAAGTTTTTCGTCAGAAGATTATTAGCAATTTTGTCGAAGAGTATTTAAGTGGGCGAACTCCGAACCCGTGTTCTTTGTGTAATCCTCTTATCAAATGGGGCGAAATTTTGAAGAAAGCAGACGAATACGATTGCTATTATTATGCTACTGGACATTACGCAAGGTTAGCTTTTGATAAATCTTCGGGGCGATACTACATTAAAATGGCAAAAGACAAAACAAAAGACCAATCCTATTTCCTTTGGGGACTTTCGCAGGAACAGCTTCGTAGAACAATTTTCCCACTGGGAGAGTTTTTAAAAAGCGAAGTGCGAAAAATTGCACAGGACTTCGGGCTGAAGGTTTTTAATAAGTCCGAAAGTCAAGAAATTTGTTTCATTCCATCAAATAACTATCGGGATGTGTTAAAAAAATATTCTGCAAGAACGGAATTAATTTCCGAAGGGGATATCGTTTTTCGTGGAGTGGTGGTTGGCAAGCATTCCGGCTATGTGAATTACACAATTGGGCAAAGGAAAGGTCTTGGAATAAGCTACCATCAGCCTTTATATGTGAAAAGAATAATTCCCGAAACGAATACAATTGAAGTAGATATAGATGAAGGATTAAAATCGAATAAGTTATTTGCGAATAATTTAAATCTGATGAAATACGAGGCTATTGATGAAGGGAAGGAGTATTTAGTGAAAATTCGATATAAGGATGCTGGCGAGAAAGCCCATTGTCGAGTTATGCAAGATGGAACTTTGGAAGTCGACTTCCTTAATCCCAGAAGGGCTATAACCCCGGGACAATCAGTTGTTGTTTACGAAAATGAAGATTTAGTGGCTGGAGGGATAATTTATGGAAGTGAGTAAAAAGTTCGCTATTCTTTATTTTTTAGTTTCTGTTATTTTCTTACATTTTTCTGCTTTGTCCAATCAAGTTCCCAATCAGAATAAAACAAAGGATAGTATGATATACTGTTTTAAATATAATTTCAAAACAGGCGATACTTTGGTTTATCTTGTTCATTCGTACGACAGCATTTTGATTGACTTTGGGAAGCCATTGTTAAAAGTACGCAATGAAATTTACCAAGTTGTTTGTGAAAAGGCAAATAAAAGCGGAACTTTTTTACTCAGCATTGAATTATTGGAGTTCAAGGGGAGAGATTTTCAGGATACTAATTTTGTAGAGTATTTTGAAACAGATTGGAAAAATAGAAAGATCCAAATCGAAATAGATTCACTTGGGAATCGAATGAATTTCTGGGTGGATGATTCTTCCAAAAGCGGTCGAGCCCCGGGCGGACCTTTTCAACCGCACTTGTTCTTTGCTATTAATGAAACTTGCAAAAAGAAAAATGAGACTTGGCTTGTGCGAGTAACAGAAGATTTGCCCGAAAATGGCATCCCAGTTCCGCGAATAAATCATACTATGCTCTTCAAAATGGTAGGGGAACTCGATACGCTTGGCGAAACAGTCATCCGAAGTGAATTTATCCGAACTGGGCAAGGTTCCTTAAAATTGCAACATCAGAAAAATTTGATGAAGGTCTCTGCTGTAATCAATGCTTATGGATTTATTGATATTTCAAAGCTTAGAAGTGTCCCTGTCCATTTATTTACAACTGTTGAGCAAAAACTAAGTTTCAAAACCGACGATACTGAAAGTGTTGGAAGACATTATATCCATATGGACTATACATTGATTGACTACCGTGAGGCTCCCCCTGTGATTAAGAATCCCAAAAAGAGAAAGAGGTAAAAATTTAAAAATTAATGGTGATTACTCAAGACTATCCACCCTATATTTTAAATTTAAAAACAATAAATTTTTTTTGTAGGGGCATTTCTTGAATTGCCCCTACAAAACAAAAATAATGCCCAACTCTTTTCACGGCATCATCGCCTACGAAATGCAACCCTATGTGTCTGTTCCAAAAATGCTGGAACAGGGCGAACACATAGGTTCGCCCCTACAAGTATTTTTCAGACATCGGATGTTTCGAAAACATCCGATGTCTTTCCGGAATGAATTCCGTTATGGTCGCGAACGAGAGTTATCGGTCAAACCACCGAATAATTTAATATCTTGTAGGGGCGAATAATTATTCGTCCCTACAAAAAAACACAATTCCCAACCATTCCATCATCATCACCATCGTAGGAGCAAATCTATGTGTTTCCCCCAAATGCAGGGGCAAGGTTTGAACAACACACTGGAATAGGGGGCGAACACATAGGTTCGCCCCTACAAGTATTTTTCAGACATCGGATGTTTCGAAAACATCCGATGTCTTTCCGGAATGAATTCCCTTATGGTCGCGAACGAGAGTTATCGGTCAAACCACCGAATAATTTAATATCTTGTAGGGGCGACCAGCCGGTCGCCCCTACGTTGGTGTGCAGATGATTTATTGAAAATTTTTTCTAAAAAATTCAACAGTTAATCTTAGCCCTTCTTCGAAAGAAACTTTTGGTTCCCATCCCGTTAATTGATGGAATTTTTGGTAGGAAAGGGAATTTCTCTGAAGTTCTCCGGGCTTTGGTGGCCCGTGGAATTCTTGGACAACGGCACCGATGATGTTTTTAAGTGTCCAGAAAACAGTATTTACATCTCGCTCAATTCCTGTGCCGATATTGAAAATGCCCGAGACATTTTCGCCCAAAGCAATCAGATTTGCTTCGACTACATCGCCAACGTAGATGTAATCGCGCGTTGCGGTGCCGTCGCCGTTGATTACGGGTTGTTCACCATTCAACATTTTGTTTGTGAAAATTGCAACAACTCCTGCTTCCCCAAAAGGATTCTGTCTTGGACCATAAACATTGCTATACCTTAATGCAACAAAGTCTATATTATGAATCTCTTTGTAGTACTTTAAGTAATATTCATTTGTGAGTTTTGAAATACCATAGGGAGAAATTGGGTTCAAAGGGTGATTTTCGTCGGCGGGGAAATAGTTAAGTTCTCCGTAGACAGTTCCCCCCGACGAAGCAAAAATGATTTTTTTCACCTTATTTTTTGCCGCAGATTCGTAAAGTCGTAGACCACCGATGATGTTAGTGTGAGCGTCGAAGACAGGGTCTTCGACCGAAACCCGAACATTCATTTGTGCAGCGTGATGATTGATTATGTCGAATTTCGCATCGGAAATAATTTCGTCAATTTTGGGGGCGGTTATATCCATTTCGATAAATTCTGCTTTGGGGTTGATATTTTCTTTCCGTCCAGTGGAAAGATTATCGACAACGGTAACCCTGTGTCCTGCTTGGATATATGCATCAACGATGTGAGAAGCGATAAATCCTGCTCCGCCAGTTACAAGTATCTTCATCTTTATTTATCCTTTTTAAAAATTTTCAAAATAATCTCTGCGATTCTTTCGGCAGCCTTGCCATCCCAGTATTTTGGGATTTGAGATTCCTTTGGCGAGCCAAACAATACATCTTGCACTGCTTGGATTAATTTCGACTTTTCGGGTGGCACAAGCCGATTTGTTCCAATCTGACAAGTTATAGGTCTTTCGGTTGTAGTTCTCATTGTTATGCAAGGAATTTTCAAAAATGTAGTCTCTTCTTGAATTCCCCCAGAATCGGTCATTACAAATTGAGAGTTTTTCATCAATTTCACAAAATCAATATATCCCAATGGATCGGTAACTATCAAATTCTTTATGTTTTCAATCTTGTTTTTCAATCCAAATTCTTCGATATTCTTTCGAGTTCTTGGATGGATTGGGAAAACTAATCGTATGTAATTGCAAATAAACTCAATTACATCGATTAAATTTGATAATTGTTTTGGGTCGTCGACATTACTGGGGCGATGCAAAGTCATTAGTGCAAATTCTTCGTTCTGTAGACCAAGATTGGAAAGAATAGTGCTTTGCTCGATTTTGTCCAAGATGTATACGAGCGAATCAATCATTGTGTTGCCAACGAAGAAGATATTTTCGGGCTTGTGTCCTTCGCGAATAAGATTATCCATTCCACTTTGTTCGGTTACGAAATGGAAATCGCAAATCGAATCTGTTGCAATTCGATTAATTTCTTCGGGCATAGAGCGGTCGAAACTTCGCAAGCCCGCTTCGATGTGGGCTGTTAATATGCCCATTTTTGTTGCTGTCAAGGTTGCTGCAATTGTAGAATTTACATCACCAACAACAATGACAAGGTCCGGTTTGGCTTGAATGCAAACCTTCTCGAATTCAATCATTATTTTGCCTGTTTGTTCGGAATGGGAACCAGAGCCAACTCCAAGATAGAAGTCAGGTTCGGGCAAGCCCAAGTTATCGAAAAATGCTTGGGACATTTCGTAATCATAATGTTGCCCAGTATGACAAATCAAATGTGTAATTTTGTCTGTCATTTTTTTAAAGATGCGGGGCAAAGGTGCAACTTTCATAAAGTTGGGGCGTGCCCCAACAACAGAAATTATCTTTATTTTTTCTCCCATTTAAAGCGTAAATTGAATTTATAAAATTTGCAATATAATAAAGTTGGGTTTAAAAGTGTCTTTTTTATGGTGTAACTTTTTTTATCCATTTGTGTTATTGGAAATGAATGCAAAATGAAATAGAGAAATTAAGTGATAATGAATTATTCAAATTGCTTTCGAAAAAGAATCGTGAAAGCGAATACGCTTTTTTGGAGATATATAGGCGATATTCAGGAAGGATTTATGCTTATTGTAAGCGATTTTTAGGGAATAGGGAGGATGCAATGGATGCGTTTCAAGATACATTTGTGAATTTTTATAAAGCTGCTGATGAGCCGAAAGATATGACAAATCTTCCAGCATATTTGCTTCGGATAGCTCGGAATGTTTGTTTGAATTTTGCACGACAAAGTAGAACAACAACGCAATTAGAAGATTATATGTATTTCGAGAACAAATCGGACCAAGAAGAACAGGACGAGTTGCTTGGGTTGATTCATACTGCTTTGCAGCAACTTCCGCCTGATTATCGCGAAGCTTTCATACTTCGTGAATACGAAGGAATGAGTTACCAAGAAATAGCAGAATTATTGAATATTTCGCTTGCACTGGTTAAGATCAGAATTTTTCGGGCGAAAGAAAAACTTCGCGAAATACTTGCCCCATATATTTCGGAATTGTCAAAAATGTAGAGGGGAGATAAATGGATACAGGAAATTTTTCGGAAAAAATAATTGAATTTCTCGATGGTGAGTTGCCAGCAACTGAAGAGCCAAACTTATTCCTTGCTCTTTCGGTTAACGAGGAGCTTAGGAGTTTACTTAAAGAGCATCTTGCCATTGCCCGTTCGGTTCGTAGCGACTTTAACTCAATTATTCCGCCCGCCTCTGCTGTTCAAAACATTGCAAGGGCTTTAAGATTTAAAACAATCGAGGATGCAGGTCCATCTTTGAAACCTTTGTTCTTTGCAAAGTTTGGGCGAACAGCTGTGCTTATGCTTTCGACCGCAATCATTACTTTTCTTTTAACATATTTCTTTTTAAGACCTGAAACTAATACAAATCCCCAATCTCCAAAGGCAATCGTTCAGACTCCCCCGATGATTATTTCGAGCGTGGAAAGTAGTTCTGTCCCCAAAATTTCGAGTAGTCCTCGAACGGTTTATATAGTTAAAGAAAATCAGAGTTCCGATAAATCATTTGCCCAAGCGAATAATAAAAATTTGGAAGAAATTGAACAAACCTTTCCGCGTCCAACTTATAATAATTCCTCAAATAATTTGCTTTTGGAAACAACAAAACAAGACAATGTTTATCGGGATAGAAGCTTAAATTTGGTTTTATCTTCTACAAGTCGAACCAAAAATGTTCCTTTGGCGAAATATCCTGAAAGCAGTAATGTCCATTCGGGATGGGATTTTGGTATAAATCTTCGGGGAATTGCTGGAAAATCTTTCCCAAATCCTAATATTGCTACAAGTAATTCTGTTTTGAACAATGTCAGCTTGGGTTTGTATTTTACACAATGGGACGACATAAAATTTGGTATGGAATTTGGGAAAGAGTTATTTGGGCTATCCTACAACAACGAAATTAATGGTGTACAGTTTGCTTATGAACAGAAGCCTGCTCTCTTTTGGGCTGCTGTAGGGGTCGATTATACTTTACCTTATAGCTTTTATTATTTCCAACCATTTGTTACATTTTTGGCGGGTGGTTCCCAGATTGGGGGACCTTTGGTCAAAGGGATTGGTGGACTGCGCTACAGGCCTGCATATTCAAATCTTGAACTTTACTTGGGTGCCGAAGGTACGATGTTGCTTTATCAGAACCAAAAAGTATATTATTTAACAAGGAAAGTAGGGCTTACTTATGGAATATCAATTATTTTTTAGAGTTATAAAAATGAGGAAATTTATTCTCATTGCTTTGTTGGTTGCTTTACCGTTGATTTTTGGGTCTTGCTCCCCGCCAACGGAGTTAGATGGTCCCGTTAAGATTACACCAAAAGATAGGGAAAAGGCTTTCATCCGCCCTGAAATATCATACTTTTCCTTTTCCGAAAATGGTGTTGAAGAAAGTAGTTTTGACTATAATAACCAAGAAAAATTTTTCTTAACTGGAAAGACACAAATTTATGTCGACACTTTAACGCAACCTCCTCGTATTTGGTTCCGAGTAATGCTTTACAGAAATCGTAAACATTCCGATGAAAAATTCCGACGAATAAGTATTAGAGAATATAATTTTAATTTGGATTCCTTTCCTGTGTTGGGTATTCCATTATCTTTGAGGTTGAATGAATATCCAAGGAGTTGGGTGAAATTAATGCTTCGGCGAGGTCCAAAAGATTCACAAGATACACTTGTTGACCCTTGCAGTTTCCCAAATAGTCTGGAAATTAATTGTTCCTTGAACAAACCATATCGTGAAATCTGGTTAACAGGTTATGGGAAAATTTTCGACTCCCGCTTCGAGACAATATTCCGAGATACCACTGTGATTGATTCTGTAAAGAAAACCCGTTTGGATACCGTTTGGGTCGACGACAAGCCCATTGTTAAGGAAGTTGAGTATTGGGAGAAAAAGGAGATTAAATTGAAAATTGAGGAAACAACAGCAATACCCGATTCTTTAATTCTGAATTTTAAATTTAGAATGAAATACTAATATTTTTTCATTTATATGTGGTGGACTTATGAAAAAGCAGCACTTGTTTTTGGGAATAATTGTAGTTCTTTTCAGTGTAATTCCCCTTCTTGCCCAAAATGTTGTTCCAAATCCACCTCGCCAATTAACTGCGTCCTCCGAGCAAAACCTTGATGGTACTTACAAAGTTGACCTTTACTGGTTTATCGACAAGGGAAATGATATGAATTATGTTTTCCCCGATGGTTTTAAGATTTATCAAAATACTTTCGACAAAAACAAAGTAACCACAACACTTGTAGATTCTATTCCCTCTAAGCCGAATGTTTATAAGTATGACTTTACTGTCAACAATTTGCCAAAAGGAACGTATGAATTTTATGTAACAGCATTTAAAGGCGATGCCCAAAGCTTGCCAAGCAACAAAGTCGCTTTGCAATTGTATTATGAACAGAAATTTTTCGTGAAAATCATTTCGAATCCTCCATTGCTTGCCTATGTTGGGAAGAAATATGTTTATCAGGTGCTAACTTCTTCGAATATTAGATGTCCCTTAACATTTGAACTTGTTGGGGAAGTTCCAGAAGGGATGAAAATTTCTTCGACTGGTTTTATCGAATGGATTCCCGAAAAGGCAGGGAAATATGAAGTTGAAATCAAAGTTGGTGTTGCTTGCGCCGCTAATATTGAACCTGCGTATCAGCGATATCAATTGCAGGTGCTCGACAGTATTCCCAATAACAATAAGGCTTTCGTGAAGATAGTCAGTACTCCGCCTACAAAAGCAGTTGTTGGTGTGCCCTATAATTATAAGGTTGTTACCGAAACTAATGTTTATTGTATTGTTAAATACAAAATCTTAAACACGAACATTGATAATCTTTACATTGATGAAGGGATGGGAATTATTAACTGGGTACCAACCAATCCCGGAACTTTTGAATTTTCGATTATGGCTTACCTGCTTTGCGATACAAATGTTTACGATATCCAAAAGGTTATTGTTAATGTGCAAAATAATAATGCAAATAAGAATTGTGTCCATTTGATTGGTGAAGCAAATTTCGACGACGGACCTCCCGTGCCCAATGGAGTAGCGATTGCTTGGAAACTTGACGAGAAGATGAATACGGGCAACGCAGCTTTCAGAACTGCAATTCAGCAGGGACATTTTGAGTTTTACCTTCCTTCGGGAATTTATGTTTTTGAATTTTCTGGAGAACTTTTTGAACATCAATTTTACTTTAAGGCAAGCAGTCTGAATGGTGCAACAAAAGTTCCATTGAGTTGTGAGCAACCCCCCGAACAAACCATAAAAGTCTTGTTGACGAGGAAGCCCGTGCCAGTTCTTTATAGTGTTTCGGGAGTTGTGGTTTCTTCGGGCGATAACAAACCAGTGCCAGCGATTGTAGAATTTTTGCCTGTTGAAGTTATTTTTGCTCTTGACAAACGGGAGAACATTGGCAATATTCCACAATTTGTGACGAAGACCGATTCCGGAGGGAAATATGAAATCAGCCTGCCAAACAATTTATCTTATATCGCCCACGCTATTCCTTTGGATAAGTCAAGTTATTTGGACCAATACTATTATCTTGCTACTTCACCTTATAATGCTGATATTCTTGTACTTAACCAAGATTTAGATGATGTCAACTTTTATCTGAAAGAACGTCAGAAATACCAAAATGGATTTGCTGGAGTTGTAGTCGACAAAGACCGAAATCCAATCGAATCCCGAGTTTTTGCAATACTGATTCAGCCTTCCGGAGATAATTTTAATAAGCCAAATGCAACTGTTAGGGTAGTCGAAACAGACAAGGATGGGCATTTCCTTTTCCAAAATCTGCCATTGGGAAAATATGTCCTTCTTTCGGTTCCAAAAGATAAAAGATATGTTCCCGGATACTACAAGGCAAATGATTTTGCAACTCTCAAATGGCGCGAAGCCACTCAAATTGAAGTTGGCGAGTTTATGATTCAAGTAGTTTACGAAATTAAACATAAAGACAGGCTTTCTTTGAAAGGGCTTGTGAGTTACTCGGGTCGGGTTGAAGAAAATACTGGAATAATAAAATTACTCAGTGAACCACAATGTTACAACCCCATTTCCGAAGCTTTGGTTTGCGCCCTTGATAAAGATGGAAATGTTTTGGATTATTATGTTACCGACAAATATGGAGATTTTGCCCTCGAAGAACTTGTTCCCGGAGACCTTCGGATTGTTGTTTCGAAAGTTGGCTACGAAGATGCCGAAATTTTTGTAACTGCCGATTATGAGTCTAACTATCAGTTTTATAATGAAATTCTACTGTCGAAAGAAGTTTCGCTTGTAGAATCGAACAATAATCTTGGAATTTCAATTTTGCAGTCCGAGAATAATTTGACTATAAATTCCGCACCCGAAACCGTGATTGATAATGTTAGGATTTATGATTTGTATGGGAACCTTGTTTCCGAGAGTAAATCGCCGGGTAAGCCAGTGCAAATTCGCCTTGATGCTCTTTCGAACGGCGTCTACTTTGTCAGGGTAGCAACGAACAAAGGAATTGACAATTTCAAGATTTCGATTGTTCGATAATCTTGTTTAAATCATATTAGAAAAGCATTTGAAATATAACTTTTCCCTCGATGGAGTCCAATCGGCGATTGGGCTCCATATTTTTTTGATTTAAGAAAAACGGGTTGCCGTTTGTGAAAAATTTTAAAACCAAATCTTAATGCCTTTTCGAACATAAGTTATTAAACAATCCTTTGGGTATTTGAATTACTTCATTGGTATTTTTTAATTTTGTTTTCTTAATTGGTGTAAAAATGCGTGGTTTTTTTGCAGTTTTCTTTTTGTTTGTTTTAAACTTGTCTTTTCTGTTTCCCCAAATCACGGGATTACCAACTTTACAGAAAGATATTTATTCGGAAGAACAATTAAAGAGCCCATTCCAACAGCAAATTTTTTCGCAAACCGAAAAATTTCCAACGAGTTCCTTTGTTGCCGACTCTTTCTATTATGTTGGTCCAAACGATATATTCTCGATTTTGGTAACACCAGCAACAATTACAACGGAATATGCGAAAGTTACAGCCGATGGCAAATTAGCCTTGTCGAGATATGGCTTCGTCGATGTTCAGGGGAAAACACTGTTGGAGGCAAAGAAGGCAATTATCGAACAAGTTAAAAAAGTAAACCCTTCGGCTGAAGTTTCGATTTCTTTATTTCAACCTCGGATTGTGTTAATTAAAGCTTTTGGGAATGTGCGAAAGCCGGGTATCTATTCGTTGCCAGCGAGTTTTCGTGTTTCCGATGCAGTTGCCATAGCCAATTTGGAATTCTCGAACCAAGAAATTACAATGAATGCTTTCGAAAACGAAATTTTACTAAGCAAAATAAACCGCCGAAGGGAGGAAGAACTTGTGGCGCGCGGAATACCAAGCGAATCGTTTTATTCGACAAGGAACATTTCGGTTTTCAATCAAATTTATGGTCTGAGGAAAGCCGACCTTGAGTTGAGCAAATCTCGGAATACTTTTATTTTTGACCCATATATTCGCGAAGGTGATGAAATTTATGTGCCCTTCCCTCGCGAGGAATTTGAATTCGTTAGCGTTTCGGGTGCTTTGGTTCAGCCCGGAAAATATTTTTTCAAAAAAGGAGATAAAGTTTCTGATTTTATAAAATTTGCCAAAGGTTTTAATGAAAATGCAGACCTGTCCAATGTTGTTGTTGTGAACGGAACCGAACAAGTTAAAGTTTCGATTGATTCAAACTTATATCCTGTAAATGATTTTGAATTGCAACCTTATGCGAGTATAATTGTTCCCGAAAAGGCGCCGATTACAAAAGCTACTGTGGGCGTAGCAGGAATCTTCGGAACCGTGAGGAATCCCGGTATTTATCAAATCGAACTTGGGAAGACACGAATTTTGGACTTGATTAATTTTGCCGGTGGAATTGTTGGGGAACCTTTGCTTTCGCAATCCTATGTCGTGCGGAGTTATCCTCCCAAAAAATTTTCGGACGACCTTATGCTCGACTTTTACGCCTTCCTGAAACAGAGCAATTTGACTATGGAGGACACAACCCGAACCAAAATGAACTTATTGACCAAATCCCATCTTGTTTCCTGTGATTTCGAAGCATTGTTGAAGCAGAATAATCCCCAGCAAAATATTTTGCTTTCCGATGGCGATATGGTAATTATTCCATCTGCAAAGAAGAGAGTGTTTGTTTGGGGACAGGTGAAAAATCCCGGATTTGTTGAATATGTTGAAGGCAAAAACTACGAATGGTACATCGAAAAAGCTGGCGGATATTTGAGCACTGCAAAGAAAAGTCGTGTTCGAATTATTCGGGGGATTCAAAAGGCTTGGCTCGACCCCAAGTCGTTCGCTGTACTCGATGGCGACGAAATCTTTGTGCCATCCGCTCCCGATAATCCACCGGGCACAGAAATTCAGTATTACAGCTTAATTGCAACTGGGATTGCAACTTTAATCAGCTTAACCTATTTGATTATCAATTTAACGCGAAGAAATTAATGGCGAAATATCTTTTAAGCTTAGTTGTGATTTTGGCTCTGATGTTTTCTCAAACTTTGTTTGGACAGGTGGAAAATGTTCCATTGACTCATCCAGTCTATCCTTTTTTAAAACATCTTCATATCAAAGGTTTGATACCGGGAAAGAGTTTTTTTCGTTTACCTTTCACAAAAAAGGAGATTCAACAAGTTCTTTTGAATGTTTATGAAAATCCAAATGAATTAAATGGCAATGACAAAAAAATGCTCGAAGATTTCCTTGTTGAGTTGGAGTTGAAACCAAAGGAAAATGCTGTTTTCATCCCAAGCAAATCGGATTCGGTTCAAGTTATTTCACTTAATCTTTTTTCCAATAAGGATAAATATATTTATCATTTTCTTGATGAAAAGAACTCTGTTGCAGTTAAACCGCTTGGTTCTTTAAGAACAGTTTATAAACTCAATAATGGAACTTCGGAAAATGCTTTATACGGAAATTTGGGTTTTCGCGTTTACGGAACAATCGATACGATATTTGGTTACTATATCCAAGCAACCAATGGCACAATCTTCTCGGGTTCAAGGGAACTTGGAATCCACGAAGATAAGACTTTGGCAAACAGTATAAAGTTTACTCTGTTGAATAGCGACTTCGACCTTGTTGAATCTCACATTCGATACCAAAAGGATTGGTTTTTCGCTGGATTGTCGCGGGAGACTCGTTTTCTTGGTAGTGGTGTTTACCAAAATCTTGTAATTTCCGATAATGCCCCTCCGTTGGATGAGTTTTATGCTGGTGTAAGTTTTAAAAATTTTAAATATACATTTTCGCATTTTGGACTTGTCGCCGAGCCGAAAGATTCAATTCAATTTGGAGCAGATGCAAATATTCCACAAAAGTTTATGGTGTTGCATTCTGCGACTTTGCAATTCAGAACTTGGAATTTGACATATTTTCAGAGCATTGTTTATTCGGGTCGGGGAATAGAAATTGCCTATCTTAATCCTTTTACATTTTTGAAATCGGTTGAACATTCGTTGCGCGACCGCGACAAGGCATCGTTGGGCTTTGCTTTCGAGTGGAACTTTTTGCCTAATTTTCAAGCTGTTGGAACTTGGATGCTCGAAGACTTGATGTTTTCGATGATTGGAAAAAACTACTGGTCGAACAAAACTGCTTGGAATATCGGAATACTTTACTCTTCGGAATTTTCTACTGATTTTGGTTTGGAATATACCCGAGTCGAACCTTATATGTTCACTCATTTCAATCGCTTCAATAATCGAACAAACGACGGAAGACTATTTGGTACTTATCTTTATCCAAATTCGGACGAGGTGGCGTTTTTGGTAAGGAATTTTGCGTTTGGTCGCTATCCTGCGATTTTGCGTATTTCTTACCAGCGACACGGTGAAAACGAGACTGACAGCACTGGTCGAATTATTAGAAATGTTGGTGGAGATTTTAGATATGTTCATACCCCCAGCGATAGTTACTATGTTAGTTTTTTGGATGGAATTCGCAACGACCTTTTTCGAGTACAGTTTTCTTGGGGCTTCGAAATTATAAGGAATTTCAATTTCCAACTTTCGTGCGATTATCGAAAATATCAAAGGCAAAAAGGCTATTTTGTTTTTCGTTTTGTGTTTAGATTTGAAGATTTCTAAAACCTTATGGAAACTTATAAAATTTTTGTTTTAGTACTTTTTGCTCTTTCTGTGTATCCCTTTTTGATTTATCCGATTATATTGCTTTTGCTTTCCACATTTTTCAAAAACGAGGTTAATAAATCTTATTCTTATCAACCCGATGTAACGATACTTGTTCCTGTGCACAACGAAGAGGAGAATATTTATCCTTTGGTAGAATCAATTTTAAATTCCGATTATCCCAAAGAAAAAATTAGAATAATTTTTGGTTCCGATGGTTCAAATGATAACACAAACAAGTATCTCGAAGATTTGAAAGGCAAATACGAAAATGTCGATTTTTTGATTTTACCTCGAGTTGGGAAAAACTTGGTCATTAATCATCTTCTTCCACTTGTTAAAAGCGAGATTATATTATTCATTGATGCTGACGTTCGCCCCGAAAAGCAAACAATTAAAGAGATGGTGGCACATTTCAATGATGGGGAAGTGGGTGGTGTCGCTTCGAACCTGGTTGTTATTAAAGGACAACAGGGTGATGTTAATCCAGAAGAACGCCATACTCAAAGTTTTTTCAACATCATTCGTAAGTTGGAAAGCAGAATCTTCGGAACATTTAACAACAATGGACCTTGCTATGCTGTAAGAGCCGGTTTGATTAATCAAATACCAAATACCAAAGTTTGCGACGATTTTTTTAACGTTCTGACAATATTTATTCGTGGAAAGAGGATGTTTTTTGCCGAAAATGCCATAGCATATGATTTAAGACCCAGAAACACGATTTTAAACGAATATCATCGAAAAAAGAGGTTTTCGGCTGGTGGGTTGTCGGCAATTTTTTCTTCCCTTCGAATATTTACCAGACCTTTGTTTGCTTTCTTTCTGTTTTCCCATAAGATTCTTCGATGGTTTAGTCCTGTTTTTGCTATTCTTGTTGTAATTTTGTTATTAATTTTTGCAAGCATTGAAATTAAGATAGTAATTGCAGGGCTTTTGGGATTGTTTTTGTTAGCTGCGATGATTGGTTTTGTAAATGAATTGAAAGGGAGGAGGACGAGTAAATTTTTCCGAGTGCCTTTGTTTATTCTTCTTTCTGTTGCTGGAACGATTGCTGGGATATTTCGCTCTTTTTTGGGAAAACAAAATTCAAGTTGGACATTGAGGGGTTTGGAAACACAAAATGAAGCAATGGATTGATAAATTTTCCAAAAACTCTCCTGTTATTTTTGAATTGGTTTTCGACATTTTAGCATTTGTCCTAAGTTATTACATTCATTATCTAATTCGATTTGAATCGGGGCTGTTTCAGTCGGATATTCATCCTTCGACAAAGGATGTTTTTTTTACTGGCTCGGTATTGACAATAGCTTTGCTTGTGTTTTTCTTTTTCAATGGTTTATATCGAAATTGGTTGGTTCGTTCTCCTTTCGAAGAATTTTATGCTGTTATCAAAACGACATTCTTTTTCAATTTTATCTTATTCTTTTTCGTGTTTCTCGATAGTTCTGCCAGACCACGACTGCTTTTCCTTATTTATTTTATTGACTTGACTTTCTTTGTTCTTGTGGGACGATTTACTGCAAGGAAGCTACAGCAACATCTTCGTAAACGAAAGATTATTCAAATTCCAGTTGTTATACTTGGAACAAAAAACGAAGTACTGGAACTTTTGAAAAAAGTGAACCAAAATTTATCGTGGGGCTATGTTGTCAAAGGTTTGATTTTAGCGGATAACCACATAGAAAACAATGGGATATCGGTTCCAATTTACAAAATCGAAGAGTTTGACGAGGCAATCCAAACTCTTCGCCCATCTGAATTGTTTATAGCTATGAAAGACCCCAAGCACGAACAAATTCTCGACATCGCAAATAAATGTGCAGAAAATCAAATCATTGTCAAAATTGTTCCAGACCTTTATGATGTTTTAACAGGTATGGTTAAAACTATGCCTCAATATTCTATGCCATTGATTGAGATTAGCACACAACTTTTACGACCTTGGGAAGCCTTTTTAAAGCGGTTAATGGATATTGTTGTAAGTATTATAACACTTGTTGTTGGTTTGCCGTTGTGGATATTGGTCGCTATTTTGATTAAACTCGACTCGAAAGGACCAATTTTCTACAAACAGGAGCGAGTTGGGAAAAATGGGAAAATCTTTACTTGCTATAAATTCCGTTCGATGGTTGTAGATGCCGAGAAATCGGGACCGCAAATTACAATACTTAACGACCCTCGGGTAACCAGAGTTGGATATTTTTTGCGAAAAACACACATCGACGAAGTACCACAGTTTTGGAATGTTTTGAAAGGCGAAATGAGCATTGTAGGTCCGCGTCCCGAAAGGCCTGTTTTTATTGAACAATTTAGCAAAATACAACCATTGTTCAAACGGCGTTTGGTGGTTCGACCGGGTTTGACGGGTTGGAATCAAGTTAATTCGCCTAATTTCGATGCGAGCATTGAAACAATAAATAATAGGCTCAAAGAGGATTTTTATTACATCGAAAATATGTCGCTCAAACTCGATTTGGAAATAATTTTAAGGACAATATATTTGGTGATTCGTGGCAGGGGACAAGCCTGAAAATATTTACAACATAAGTTCATTTAGCACTTACAAGCCGATAAAAGAGTGGAGAAAGGATGAACGACCCCGCGAACGACTTCTTAGCAACGGTCCAAGTTCTTTGTCCGACTCTGAATTGCTTGCGATAGTCATTTCGACAGGAACTAAAAGTGTCTCTGCATTGGATTTGGCGCGGAGCCTCCTTGAACGATTTCAAAGCCTTTCGGAACTTGCCTCCCGAGATGTAAGCGAATTGAAGAGCATTAAAGGGATTGGAACTGCAAAAGCCGTCACTCTTTCGGCAGTCTTCGAAATTTCTCGTAGAATTCAATCTTTTAACCTCGATGAATCTACTATTTTCCATTCGCCAGATGATGTTGCAAACTACTTCATACCTCGACTGTTTGGTTTAAAGCAGGAGCGGTTTTATGTTGTTCTTTTGAATTCATCGAACAGAATTATTCGAGTAAAGTTGGTTACCGAAGGAACTTTGACTGCAAGCCTTGTGCACCCGCGTGAAGTTTTCCGTTATGCAATTACCGAAGCAGCGGCTTCGATTATTCTTGTCCACAATCACCCTTCCGGCAATCCACAACCTTCTGCCGATGACATTGAAATGACGAAAAAGCTTGTTTCGGCAGGTAAATTAATCGACATTCCAGTCTTAGACCATCTTATTATCGCAGGGAAAAACTTTACGAGCTTTGCCCGCGTGGGTTTGCTTACATAAGATTTGATTTTAACAAAATCCAAGATTTTGCTGATGTTGATTAAATCAGAGTGCCAAAACAATTAAAGTGAAATTATAGATTTTTAAATTTATTTAAGGTAATTTTAAAATTGAATTTAAAGTTTTTAAATTTTTAATTTGTTTTTCTTTATATTTGTTTTTTAGTTTTTTTAAAATGGAGGTTTTATGAAAAAGTTTATTGTTCTAATTGGATTGGTTTCTATTATTTTTTCTCAAAGTGCTTTTGCCCAAAGGGGGCGAAGCTTTTCTAAAATGACCATCGGTGGAGAAATTGGGCTTGGAATTCCAACAGGTGATTTTTCCGACGGTGCAAACACGGGCTTTGGGTTGAACGGCGTTTTTTCTTATTTCATTCAGCCCGATTTGGCTATTACCGGGAGCTTAGGGTATTGGTCTTTTGGGGCAAAAGGGAGCAATGAGGTTGCAAAAGCTACTTTTTCGACTATTCCGTTAAATGCTGGAATTCAATATCGATTTCCAGCCAGTGGATTTTATCCATTCATAGGAGCCGAAACCTTTTTGTTTTTCAATTCTGTTTCTGTAGAATATTTGGGCTATAAGAGTTCCGATAGTGAGACTAATTTTGGGTTTGTTCCCCTTGTTGGAGGTGCATTCAAAATTGCTCCAAATTTGGAACTTCGTGTAAGTCTGAAATATACAATAATATTTACAAGTGGGTCGAATACCACTTATTTAAATCTACTTGGCGGAATTCATTTCTTTATTTAAATTATAATTCCTGCTATCGTAGCTGTTAAAAGGTTTGTTAAGGCGCCGACAATCATCGCCTTGAAACCGAGTTGAACTACTTCATCGCGGCGGTTTGGAACCAGAGCCCCGATTCCCCCAATTTGTATTGCAATTGAGCCGAGATTTGCAAAACCGCAAAGGGCAAAAGTTGCTAAATCAATAGTTCGTTGGGATATCTTGCCTTGGTGGATTAAATTGGCAAGGTCTGCGTAGGCTATGAATTCGTTGATACTGATTTTTGTTCCGAGCAAACTCGCAAATATTTTTGCTTCCGATGGTGGAACTCCAACAATATATGCGAATGGAAGGAATAAGTATCCGAAGATTTCCTTCAGACTTTGTGGGAAATAAATTCCAATTGGCTCGAGCCAGTTGTGAACTAATTGAAGTCCAGCATCTAAAATTGCAATAAGCGAAATAAAAGCAATTAGCATAGCCACAACGTTGATGGCGAGTTTCATTCCGTCGCTGGCTCCTTGGGTGATTGCATCGAGGATATTTTTGGTTTCTGGAACAGTGATGTTTTTGACTTCTTTTATATCTTTAACTGAACTTAGTGGCTCGATAACTATTTTGGAAAGCATTAGACTGCCGGGGGCGGAAATCAAACTTGCAGTAATAAGAATTACGGGTGAAATTCCCATTTGTATGTAAGCAGCCATAACACCACCGGCGATAGTGGCAAACCCCCCACACATTATAGAAAACAACTCGGAACGAGTAGCATTTACAAGATAGTGTCGCACTAACAGTGGTGCCTCGGTTTGGCCCAAGAAAACATTGCTCGCAGCGGAAAGCGATTCTATACCGCTTGTACCCATTGTTTTGTTCATTACCCAAGCCATAGCGTAAACAATTCTTTGTATAATTCCGTAGCGGTAAAGAATCGAAACAAAGGCAGAGAAGAAAATAATTGTCGAGGAAATAATAATTGCAAATTGGTAGCCAAATGTGTTTTGGTATTCAGGTTTCGAGGCGTTTCCAAAGACAAATTCAGCACCTTTTTTGCTGAAATCGAGGAATTCTGCAACTCGGTCGCCCATCCACCGAAATGCGTTCACACCAAAAGGAACATACAATACAAGCAATGCAAAGGAAAACTGCAAAATCAAACCCCATGCGATTATTCGGAATGGAAATTTCCTCTTATTTTCGGAGATTAACCAAGTTACCGCAAAAATTACAAATATTCCCGCCAAACTTAATATTTTCATCCAAAACATAGGCATATTTTGTTTAATAAAATTTCAAAAGTAAGAAAAAAGAAGAGATGTAAAGAAACATAACTAAAATCCATTGCTTTAAAGCAATATTGCATTTAGAAAACAAATTTTTCGCTTTTTAGGTAAAGTTTATCGACTTACGATGATTTTCTTGTAAAAATTACCCGCAATAGTTCGCACGACAACAAGATAAGTTCCGCTGGGAAGGGACGAAATATCAACAGTGATTGGACTTGTGATTCCCGTAAGGTTAGGCATTGTGATTTGCTGATTTCCTAATAAGTCGAAGATTGAAATTCCAACTGTATTCTCTGGCAAGTTGATTTTAATTGTAGAGTTTGCCGGGTTTGGAATAATTTTAAATTCATCTTGTTCAGATTCCACGCTATTGTAATAGAAATCGAATGGGTCGGACATTTCGGACTTGCACCCAAATTCATTTGTAACTTGTACATAGTATAAACCCGCTTCGGTAACCGGCAAAGAGTCGGCAGTAGCCCCCGGAATGGGCTTATCGAACAAAAACCATTTGTTGCCAGTCTTGGAGCTTGAATAAAGCACGAAACCTTTTCGATAAATTACAGGCTTTTCGGGTCTTGGATTTACAGTTACCGAAATAATGGTGGAATCTGAACATTTTCCACCCTGTAATGTTTGGAAAAGCTTGATTTTACCTGTTCCAACTTGGTTCCATTGTATTGTAATTGTGTTATTTGTTGTGTCAATGTTTACGACCTCTCCATTGGTAACAGTCCAAACAGAGATAACACCGGGCTTGGTGCTCCCTGAATAAGTTTCGACGTCATTGTGGCAAACAGAGGCTTTACCAGATATTACGGGGGAAAGGTTCTTGTAAATGCGAATGTTTTTCCTGTTGTCGGCACCAAATATTGCTGGACTTGTAGAAACGACACGGATTCGATAAAGGATTCCAGTTGGAGTGTTGCTTGGGATTTTACAAATTATCGTTCCACTGGTTGTGCTTTGAATTCGTCCAATTTCGACGTGGTTGGTGAATTTTCCATTATTGTCCGAAAGTTGAGCAATGAAATAATTGTCTGGATTAAAGTTCATAGTAACAACGTAGTCCACAGGGATTTCGTTGTTAGTGCAAAATTCTCCTTCTACAAAGGTAGAGATTTCATACTCTTTGCCATAGAAGACACCATTGCCCCAAGTTGAGACGAAAAATTCGCGGGTGGGTAAAGCCACGATGGAAGTTGTAAGCTGATTGAATAAACCATCGTTGACTTCTTCCCAGTCGGTACCTGTTTTTGAACGAAGGACACCTTTGCCATAGGTTGCAGCATAGATGATGTTTTGTGGGGATACTATAATTTTATAAATTGAATTGTTTGTAGATTCATACACTTGGGTCCAATTCACCCCGTTATTTGTAGATTTAAAAATTTTCCCGTTATTTGTGCCAGCATAAATATTTCCCGAAGAATCGAGAGCAATTGTATTTATGTTTGTGTTGTTTTTGAAATCGGCATCGACTTTGCCCCAAAAGTCAAACATTTGAGTTGCTCGATATAAACCAGAGGTAGTGCCAACAAAAACGAAGCCATCGCTCTTGGTCAGAATACAGTTGACGCTTTTATTTTTAAAATCGTTCTGCATTTGGTTCCAAGTCCTACCAAAGTCTGTAGAAATGAACAAACCGCTGTAAAGAGTGCCACAAAGTAGTTTGCGGTCTTTTGTGATTGCAAGAGTGTTGATATATTTATCAGTTAATCCGTTATTCGATGGTTCCCAGGAATTACCGAAATCGCTGCTTCGGTAGACGCCTTCCAAAGAGCCAAGGAAAATAGTATCCTTGACGTTCAAAAAAGCAAAAATCTGCAGGTTTTTCAATCCGTTGTTCTTTTGAATCCAAGAGTTCCCTTTGTCGGAAGAAACAAAAACACCGTCGGAGTTGGAGCCGGCATAAAGCCAGCCGTTGGGTCCAATGTGAACAGTGTTAACATTGCCGGTTAATGAATAATTCGTGGGTTGCCAAATTAAAGTTTGTGAAAATATTTCGGAACCGACAAAAGGCGATAGAACGAAAATTATTAAAAAAAGCATCCTTTTCATTTTCAACCTCTATTTAAGTTTTCCATCCTTAGAATCTTGATAAATCATACTGTGTCCGGGGTCAAGATACATTAAATTATCGAAGAGAGAGCTTTCGGGATAACCATTGAAGAGAGTGGCTAATGTTTGGTAGTGGGTATCGAAAAACAGCTGCAAAAGGATGCTGGCTTCGACGAGTTTCTCGCGTTTGAATTTTGCTATCTCTTCGATAATTCGAGCAAGATTAGCGAGCCCCTTTTCTTTGTTAAAAGCAAGACTGTCGATTCCATCGACATAAAAAGCAAAAATAAGCTTTCTTAAAGCATAATACCGCGGGTCGGTTAGCTCGCGAATAATGTTGTATTTTGCGTATGTGCCGGGTTCGACGAAGGTTTCAAATCCTTCGGCTTGTTGCGAAGCTCCCAACTGCAAAATGTTTTTCGCCTGCTCAAAAGCCTTATTTCCGCCTAATTCCTCGAAGCTATCCTTATCGAAGCCAATGATTAGCAGCATATAGAAATCGACGACCGAAATAAAGTAATCGAATCTTGTTGGATTATATGTAAGATTTGCACCATAGGAATATTCAAACTTCCAGTTGGTTTCTGTTATTTTTAAAGTGGGGATGGTCATTTGCAGGTCGTTTTGTGGGTTATCGACATAGCGACGGGCGACCAAAACCATTTTGGCAGCATACTTATTGTTTCCTCCAGCTGTGAAAACAATGTTGATGTCTACTGGTATTGGCTCTCCTTCCCAATCTTCAGCCATAAATTTTTGGTTATTGATGTATTTTTCCAGGTCATTTTTCAAGGTAGAAACATACTGCTTCGCTTCGAAGGAAAGCAAATCGGTATTAACAGAAACAGTTGCCTTAATTTCCTGACAGGTAATTTGTGTAAAGCCTAAAATCGAAAAGAAGCAAATTCCCAAAAGAAAAATTAGCCTTCGCATTTTAGTTGTCAAAATTAAAAATACAATTTAAACAAGTTTTTGTAATTTTAAAAATTCAAAATCGATAATATGAAAGTAGTTTATATTTTGGCTGCGTGGATATTTTCGGTTTGTTGTGTATTCTCACAATCTCAATATTTTTCTATCCCGGAGAAAAATTGTTCAGATGCATTCGGAATTTTGCCATCTTGGGTTACTAATCCATTAAACTTAAAGAATATCGATAAAATCACATTTATTGGATTAATATCTCCGTCTCGTTACTTCGTGAAAGAATTGAACTCCGTTGGCACTGGTGTTATTTTGCCTATGCCTCTCGGAATTAAATCTTCTTTAAATATTGCTTATCTTGGTTCGAAAAAATTCTATTATTCTCAAGCCAATTTTAATTTTCAAAGAGATGTTTTCGAAAAATTCAATTTTGCATTATCCTTCGGCGGAAATTTTTTTACTATACCATCATTTGGATATAAATTTCATCCAAATATCGATGCTTTTATTGAATATTTTCCTTATGAATTTTTAAGCACATCTTTTAAGTATAAAAACCTTTTCGGCTTGAACCCGCTTGAAAACAACATTGCTGGCTTTGGTTGTTTATTTAAGTTTGAAAATTTTTGTGCTTTAGGATTTGATTGTAATATTGCATTTTCCCTTTATACTTCATATTCATTTAATTTAGAACTTTTACCTTACGAAAATCTTTGCCTTAATTTTGTTGTTTCAACATTGCCACAGACATTAAACTTATCTCTTGGCTACAAATTCGATGGCTTCTCATTCTCGTTACATTTTATCTATCATAATTATCTCGGGTTATCGCAAACCATCGGTTTTACCAATGAATTTTAGCGTAAGAGCAGCTATTTGCCTTGTGATATTGGTGTTGGTTGCAGATTCATTTTGTTTCCACTCTCTGTTGGCTCAAAATGAAACAAAGTTAAATGAAATCTTCGAAAGATATTACGAGGAAACGGGGAAGGATTTCCAAATTGACCAAATAGAAGAATATTTTAAAGAACCTATTGTATTGAAAGCAGAGAATTTAGCGAAGATTTGTGCTTTGCTGAAAATCTCTCGAACACAAGCCCGTTCTTTGTTGCGTTTATTGAAAGCGGGATTGTCGATGGAAAATATTTGCGACTCGCTTGGTTTTTCCGACTTGCAATGCTCCTTGCTTAAATACTGCACAATAGCACCGCAAGACGAACAAAACAAAATTTCTTCAAGAAAAACAAATTGGTTATCGAGNCCATCGTTGGAATTAAAATCAAGATTATATTATCAATTTNCGCAGAGCGAGAACTATATTGGCGATAAGATAGATTCATATCAAAAAGGGGTGTTTAGTCTTCGACCTTTTCAACTTGGTGTTTCGTTTAGTAAAAATGCTGGCGAATTGTCATATTGGGAAAACAATAAGTTTTTTGGAGCGTACGAAAATGAATTTGTTCGACTTGTTGTTGGCAGGTTTTCCTACCGAAATTATTCAGGAATTGTTCTCGGCGAGCCATTCGGGGTAAACAAGGGGAGCGATGCAATAGAACGAGCACTCGGTAAAATGGTGAAAATAAGCCCTACGCTCTCGTCGATGCAATACGGAATTTTCAATGGAATTGCTCTTACGAGCAATTATAATTTTCGAGACAATATCAAAATTCAAATTTCTGGATTTGTATCGAAGGTGAAAAGGTCGGGGACGCTCGACACATTAAACCAGATTGTTAAATCTGTTTACACGCAGGATTATTTCCGTGATTCAAGTGAGTTGAAAAAGAAAAATACATTCGATGAAGTTTCATATTGTATCCAAAGCGATTTAAATTTCAACAAACTTTGGTTTGGCTATTCTTTTTTGATGCTTAACTATTCAAAATCTATATCAACGGCATCTCGAAAATTCATCGATGGAAAAAGTTCCAACTTCCATTCGCTTTTTGTTAGATATGATTTATCCAATTCTTTAAATTTTGCTTTAGAGTTTAGTCTTGATGGGAAGAAGAACATCGGTTTCGTAAGCAATGTAAACTTTAAAAAGAGGCGAATCAATTCCAGTTTGAATTTCCGTTACTTTTCCGAGCAATTTCGTTCACCGTTTGGAGCTGTGTTGGCAGAAAATTCATATCCCAATAACGAACTGGGTCTATTTTATGTTTTTGAGTTAAGACTAAAAGATTTCGATTTTCAATTTTATTCCGATTTTTTCAAGTCCTTATCCCCAACATATCTTTTGCAGGTTCCGTATTATGGACAAGAAATTTTCATGCAATCAATATTTTCGCCGATGCGGAGTTTATCGGCAAGGTTGAAAATTCGGCGAAAAGAAAAGACCGATTATGTTTATAATGTCCAAAAAACAAAGCAGTTGCCTTATCAGAAGATTTCCTATACTTTTCTTCTCGAAAGCAAGTTCAATATTGCCGATAATTTGATTTTGAAAAACAGATTGGATTTTGTTTGGATTAATAATCGTGGAATGAAAAACAATGGAAATGGCTTCCATACTTTTTTTGAATTAAATTATTCCCCTTTGAATTTATTGTGGTTTGGGGCTCGAATAAATTACTTCTCGACACAAAGTTATGAGTCGGCGATTTATGTTTTCGAAGTTATTGCACCTGAACTAATGTATTCGATTCCTTTTTATGGGAAAGGAACAAGGATAACATTTTGGTGTAATGTTCAAATTTTCAAGGGCTTTTCGCTTTACTTCAAATATTATCGGGACAAAAAAGATGTTGTTAAGCAGTTTCTTCTTGGACAACTCGATTTTCGCTACCAATTTTGATTTGGAGTTTTTATCCAACATCCCGTTTAGTGAAATTTTTAAGCTAAAATCTAAAACAAGATTTTCTTTTCCTTTTGTTAGTTCTTTTGGGAGGCTGTATTATTTCTTTTTGTTCTTTCGAGTTTCTATAACCATTTGTATAAACCGATTTGCGAGGATGTTCGAAATAGTATCGCCTTCAAGGCGTTCGGGATGCCATTGTACGGCTATGATAAAGGGCTTCTTATCTGGGTTAATCCATTCAAAAGATTCAACCAGCCCATCAGCTGCTAACGATGAGGGTTTTGTTTCATCGGCTAATTTTTTTATTCCCTGATGATGGAAAGAATTCACTTTGATTGAATCAAGACCGATCCATTGATGTAATTGTGTATTGGGCTGGATTTTTACAGTATGGATGCATTGGTTTTTGGGGTCATTACATCTGTGTTCAACTTTTGTTCCAAGGAAGGTTGGAATATCGGGATACAACGAACCGCCCATGTAGACATTTAAAATTTGCAGACCACGACAGATTGCAAAGATTGGAATTTCCTTACGGAATGCAATTTCGAGGAGTGCAAATTCAAGGCTGTCGCGATATTCATCGATATCGCAAAACGAAGTGTCCTGCTCTTGATGATACAATCTTGGATGAACATCGGGTCCGCCAGTCAAAACCAAACCATCTGCATCTTTCATAAGTTCTTCTGCTTCTTCGAGCTTGATACCGTAAGCATTTATGCTGTGGATATGTTTGTAGGCTTTTTCGATGTATTGCTGGTATTTTAAATATTTTTCCGAGCCAATTGATTTTGAGAAAACAATTTTCAATGTATCGGCACCAAAAGCGAAAAATATTGAAAGCACAAAAAAGAAACTGATAAAAAATATTGTTCTCATATTACCTCACTATTTAGATGTAATGTTCTTTTCGTGTTCAAAATATTTGCTTGGGTCGTTATCGGGTTTGGTAACATCGAAACGAGCAAACACAAGGCAGTGGTCAGAAATTTTTTCTGCAATTTCTTTCGGGTAAATGGCATAAGTGTTGTAGAGCGAAGTGCTATTTTCAATATATCTTTGTTTTACACTTTGAGTTACAACGATATGGTCAATAGTATAGGCATTTTGTAGTTTACAGCTTTTGAGGTCGGAAGTAAGAAACGAAAGATTTGGATTGGAAATTATCGGAACAAGTGTGTTGAATTTAGTTCTTTTAGGAGTATCGTTGAAATCGCCAATGATAAGCACATCTTGTTCGTTGTTTTGAGCGAGAATTGAATCGGCAAAACGCGAAACAACCTGTGCTTGAAGCATTCTTAAGTTACGGCTCAATTCCATTTTTTCCTTTGTATCGTCGAAACGGGAAGTTGCTTTAAAGTGGACTACGAGAACGATGAAATCGAAGTCCCCTTTTTGAACAGCGAGAAAAATTCCGGGGCGGGTGCGGTCGAGTTCAACCTCCAGCGGGGAATAATCCCCGAGATACTTGACTTTTATGTTTTTTCGGAATAAAAGGCCAACTTTCTGCGGAGCGTTATCCCGAGAAAGATAGAAAGAAAAATCGGGAAGGTATTTGATCAATTTTTCCAGTGCACGAACATTTTCGATTTCTTGAACGCCAACAATGTCGCATTTGCTTTCGTCGATGATTCGAGCAATATTTTTGTAATCCTCTTCGCTTCGTTCAATTCTGTCGTTGTATCCGTCGCCGAGCCATTCGATGTTAAAAGTTCCAATCGATATTTCTTTATCGGATGTTTTTGGGGTTTGTTTTTGAATTTGTTCACGAGAGCACTTTTCACAACTAGTGAAAATCAAAGAAAGAAGAATCAAAACAACAAATTTCAGTTTCATTTTGGTTTATCCGTTATTTTGAACATTTTCAAAATCAATTTTTTGTGGATTAAAACAAATAGATTTCCAATGGCAAAACCTAAAAGTGCACCAGCAAGGACATCCGAAGGATAATGAACGCCGACATATACTTGCGAAAATGCTATCAGAGTTGCCAGTGTATAAAAGTGATACTTGTATTGAGGGAAAAAGTAAGCCAAAATGACTGCTAATGTAAAATTATTCACTGCGTGGGAAGAAGGGAACGATTTCCCCCCTCCACAAGGAACAAGCAAGCGAACATCGGGAAGGCTATGGCAAGGTCTAATTCTTCCCACCAATTCCTTAAGGAAGTGGCTGTTAAACTGGTCAGAAAAAATTATTGCGAGTGCAATTGTTAATATGAGTAATCTTCCGGGAGTTTTGAATTTTGTGGCAAGGAAGTAAATTAAAATTGCATAAGCAATAAACCAGCATTCTTGGGTTCTTAAAAGAACTAAAACCTTATCGAACACTGGATTGGCAAGTGTCTTGTTGATAAAATAGAAAATGCTTAAATCTATTGAGTAAAGGAAATCCAATGTATTTCTCCAAACCTAAATTTGCAAGTTTCTATATGTTAAACTAATAGAAAACTCAAAATTATTAACTTTGAAAATTCTAAAATAAAAAAATGACATAAATGATAGAGAAAGATATTGATTTGTGTGGACTGGGTAATGGTTTAGTTGATTTGCTCTACGAAGTTTCATTCGAAGAGCTTGAAAATTTGGGATTACGGAAAGGCGAAATGAGGCTTGTTGATGCCAGTTTACAGAACAAATTGTTCGAGGTTCTTAAAGGGAAGGAACATCATAAGTGTAGTGGAGGTTCAGCTGCAAATACGATTATTGCTTTTACGCAATTTGGGGGTAAAAGTGCCTACCATACTGTTCTGGGAAATGATGAAAATGGTAGGTTCTATCTGGAAGAGTTTAGAAAGTTGAATATAGAACTTGTTGCCCCGATGATTGATGAACCGACGGGCACTTGCATTGTTTTAATTACCCCCGATTCGGAGAGGACAATGAACACATCGCTTGGAGCCACAGCCCATTTTGGTCCTGAACACATAAACCCAAGCTTTATCGAAAGAGCAAAGTGGATTTATCTCGAAGGGTATAAGTTTACTGCACCCAAAAGCACCCAGGCTCTTTATTACGCAATAGATGTTGCTCGAGCAAGTGGGTCGAAGATAGCTCTCACCCTTTCGGATGTCTTCGTGGTGAACAATTTTTATCCACAGGTGCTTGATTCTGTCCAAAAAGTAGATTTGCTTTTCTGTAACGAACAGGAGGCAAAAGCTTTGGCACAACAGGAAAATTTTGGCGATATTGTCGAATTCTTGAAAAGGCTTGTGCCAAATTTTGTCATAACCCGTGGCGAAAATGGTTCGTTTGCTTGGGTAAACGCTCGCGAATATGAGTTCCAAGCCTACAAAGCTGACCCAATCGATACAACTGGGGCAGGGGATATGTATGCTGCTGGCTTCTTATATGGTTTGATTAAAAAGAACAATGTTGAATTTGCTGGAAAACTTGCTTCTTATGCTTCGGCTCATATTGTTTCCCAATTGGGCGCTCGTTTGAGAATGGACCACAAAATTTTGGTTGAAAAAGTTGAAAACAAATGAGAAGTTTTAGATTTAAGCTGATTTATGTTGTGTTTTTGTTGTTTCTTTTTGGTTGGGCAGAGTCAAATGCTCAAAGTGGTTTGACTTTTAATGAGTTTAAATCGAAGTTGGAGAAGTATTTCAATTCCGAAATGTTGGATGACATCGAAAAGCAAATACCCCAGAAGTCGAAGATTTCGGTTTGGGGATGGGATGTTGGGGATTTTTCGGGCGATAACTACCCAGACCTTGCGTTTTCGATAAAGATTCTCAATGAAAAACGCCGAAATGTGTATGTTTATCTATTCGTTGACCTCGACGGATATTTACAATTAGTTTATTTCGATTCGTACGAATATTTGGAACTTCCGTTGGAGATTGGAGTTTCAATTCATAATAACAAATGCTCGATTACCCAAAAGAAAAAAAATGATTATTGGACATACAAAAGCTACACTTTCGACAATGGAATCATCTATCTTGCCGAGGAGTATTCTTCCCAAAGTATTTTTGGTAATGCACTCGAAACTCGAATAGATTACGAAAAGTGTGAATATAAAATCAATCTTGATTACTTTGATGCCCGAAAAGATAAATTCCAAACCGATTTCTTGTTCATTCCTTCCTACCCACGTTCAAAGCAGGTATTCAAAGGCTATCCTGTGGTTTCTACCGCTGGGAAAGTGGATTACGTGATAAAAGGAAGCTATTATTGGAAGGGAGAAGAAGATGCATCAATGCGAATTAAATCTTCTTTCGACGACCAGTACCTTTATTTTGCGATAAACTTTACCGACGACAACTTTATTCCGCCTGAATGTGATAAATGCGTTGGCGATTTTTTCTCTTTCTGGTTCGATTTTACACCATACAAGAGTACATTGCAAAGAATTTTCAAGCAGGCTGGCAATAAATTTATCCCACGAAGCAACTTCGAGGGTAGCCTGTACGAGATAAAAGTATTCCCCGGAGATTTTTTGGATAAATTGCCCTATGTTGCCTCGGTTAATTCAAGCGAGCCACTCGACGAAGAGCAAATTAAATCGATTTCAAAAATTAAAATTTTTGTCACAAAAGAAGATTCAACAAATTTTGTGCTTAAAGTTCGTTTCCCTTTTTCATTATTTGGTTATGAACGATGTCCAATTGAAAATGAGGCTCCAGTTTACATTGGTTTTAACATTGTTTACCACGATATTGACAATGAATTCAGACCCGAGCAGGAGACATTAATTACGAATTCGATATTCGATGAGTCTCGTCCGTCCACTTTTGGGGAACTTGTTCTGATACCCGATTTTAGGAAGTTCAGTTATTCGAAGAATATTTTTTTAGAGAATATTATAAACTTACTCGAAGGTTTTGGATTTTGAAAAGCGGAACAGATAAGTTTGGGAGCAAAATCCTCCGCGATATTGGACCATATTTGAATCTTGGTTGGCAACTGGTTATTACGATATTAATTTTTGTTCTAATTGGTTACTTTTTGGATAAATGGCTCAAAACAGAGCCCGTTTTTCTGATTATTCTTTCTTTGCTTGGGTGTTTCGTTGCTATGTTCGATTTTATTCGTTCAGTTCTTAAAAAGCGGTAATGAAAGAGATTGTAACTGCCCTCTTGATTTCGCTTTTCAATTTATTCAGTGGGATATTGGTTTATAAGATTCTAATCCGAAAATCTGATAAGATTTTTTATAAATATTTTTTTGGTTCAATACTTTTTAGATATGTAATCAATTTGTTTTTGCTTTGGGCTTGCTTTAAGTTGTTGAATTATGAGAAACTTACATTTGCTTTGAGCTACTTGATTGGAACTTTTTTTGCAATTCTTATTGAAATTATTTATTTAAATAAAAAGTCAAATTTCTTAAATTTGTAATTTATGTTTATTTAAATACAAATTTTGATGGAAGCCGAAGCTGTAATGTCTAATGAAGTCGGTCAACACGAAGCTCAGGGAGCCCATAGTACACATTCAACAGAAATTCCACCTCAGGAAGTTTTTCCTGTTCTACTGGGTACTTTGGGTGAGCATCGAGAATTAAACTTTTTCCATTATCATATTGTCGACTTACCTGTTATCTTATACGACAAGGAATACGGCTTCGATATTTATTCCAACATCGAGAAGATGAAGGAAAGCGGGAAATATGTTCTTTCGACTACCCATAAAATAGTTAAAGCAAATAAACCCGAAGAGACCCCGACATTGGACCTTTCCGTTACGAGCTTGGTTTGCTTCCAGTGGCTTGCGATGATTATACTTCTTGTGGCTTTTTTCCGTGCCGGCAGGAAATATAAAAAGCAACCATTGAAACCACCCAAAGGCTTGCAAAATGTACTGGAAGCCATTTTTGTATTTATTCGTGATGATGTTGTATTGCCAAATATTCCATCACGCAAAGCAGCCTATAGATTATTGCCCTACTTTGTTTCCCTGTTCGTTTTTATTTTGCTGATGAATTTGTTTGGACTGATTCCGGGGGGGCACACTGCCACAGGAGCCCTTGGAACAACAGCGGGACTTGCTCTTACTGCCCTTTTTGTTATCAATGGGACTGCAATTCGCCAAATTGGCTTGAAGAACTGGTTAAAGCATCTTTTAGGTGGGGCACCGTGGTATTTATTTTTCATAATGGTGCCGATTGAAATCATATCGTTGTTTACAAAGCCTTTTGCTCTTACTGTCCGTCTTTTTGCTAATATGACCGCTGGACACGTAGTTTTGCTTTCTCTCGTTGGATTGATATTTTATTTAAAAACGTTTGTGATGGCTGCTGTTGCTGTTCCTTTTTCAGTTTTTATGTATGCTCTTGAATTATTAGTAGCGTTTCTTCAGGCTTTTATTTTCACTATTTTAACTGCTGTGTTCACAGGCTTGGCTATTGGTGAGCATAGTGAACATAGTCATCAAATAGAGCATTGATACGTTTTTGTTCAACAATATTTATTTTATGATTAGGAGGATTTTATGGAGCAGAATTTAGCGAAATTAGGTGCATACCTTGCAGCAGGTATTGGCGCAGGGATTTCTGTCATAGGCGCTGGTTTGGGCATTGGGAAATTAGCAAGCAGTGCCCTTGAATCTTCGGCTCGTCAGCCCGAAGCTTCTGGCGATATCCGTACCACAATGATTATTGCCGCAGCTCTTATCGAAGGTGTTGCACTTTTCTCTTGTGTTATTGCAATGCTTTTGGCTATTAAGTAATTTTTTAAATAGTCATACCAAGACTTCGGTCGAGGTATGACTATTTAACTATTTTGTATTAAAAAACAAAGAAAGGTTACGGAAATGGACTCGCTGTTAAATGTTAATCCGGGTTTGATGATCTGGACAATTTTAAATTTTCTAATCTTTTTATTCTTGCTTGTAAAATTTGGGGCAAAACCAATTTCGAATGCTTTAAAAGCACGTGAAGATTACATTCAAAATAATATTCAAAATGCTGAAAAGTTGAATCAGGAGGCTCAGAAGTTATTAGCCGAAACTCAACAAAAACTTCGCGATGCCCAGAACGAAATGATGGCTATCATTCAAAAGGGGAAACAGCAGGCTGATGAGTTGATTCGTCGGGCAACCGAAGAAGCCGAGAAAGTTCGCAAAGAAAAATTAGACGAAGCGATGCGGGAAATCACCCGAAGCAAGGAATCGGCTTTGATTGAGTTGAAGAAAGAGGTTGCTCATCTTGTTGTTCAAGCAACCGAAAAACTCCTGAAAGAAAAAGTCGATGAGAAAAAGGATTTGGAACTTATTAATCAATATATTGAACAAATCCCAAAAAATTAATGGTTAATTATGGCTGAACAAAAAGTTTCATATCGTTATGCGAAAGCGATTTTGGACACTGCCAAAAGCGAAGGGCAAGAAGAAAGAGTTTACGAGGACTTCAGGCTTGTTAATTTGATTTTAAAATATGTACCTGAATTGATGAGCATTGCAAAAAAGCCTTTGATTTCATCTTTACGGAAGAAAAAACTTTATAATGAAATTTTTTCCGAAAAAGTTTCCCAACTCACACTGAACTTTTTTCTTTTCCTTGTCGATAAAAACAGGGATTACTTAATCCCAAGCATAATCAAACAATACGAGAGACTATATTTTGAACTTAAAAATATTTTGCCTGTTGAAATTTTTTTAGCAAGAGATTTTGACGATGAATTAAAAAACAAACTTGTAAAGAAGTTAGAAGAAACTACTGGGAAAAAAGTTATTCCAAGATTTATTATAGACCCTAAAATAATCGGTGGATTTAAAATTAAAATCGAGGACTGGGTTTTCGACACTACATTGAAGAATAAACTTGATTCTTTGTATCAAGAACTTGTTTCGAATATTAAAGTAAATTAAATAGAGAGGAAGATATGTTCGATGTTCGACCCGAAGAGGTATCGGCAATATTAAGGCGGCAATTATCGGGCTTCGAAAAAGAAGCCGACATTTACGAAGTTGGAACTGTGCTCCAAGTTGGCGATGGTGTGGCGCGGGTTTATGGCTTGACCAAGGCTATGGCTGCCGAATTGGTCGAGTTCCCGAATAATCTTTATGGGATGGTTTTGAATTTGGAAGAGGACAACGTTGGCGTGATTCTATTTGGCGACGACCGGCTTGTGAAGGAAGGGGATTTGGTCAAGCGTACCGGTAGGGTTGCTTCGGTTCCTGTTGGAAAAGAATTGTTGGGGAGAGTTGTTAATCCTTTGGGGCAACCTTTGGATGACAAGGGACCGATAAACGCCAAGCAATTCCTTCCAATTGAGCGAAAGGCTCCTGGGGTTATCTTCCGTCAACCCGTGAAAGAACCACTGCAAACCGGTTTGAAAATGATCGACGCATTGATTCCTATTGGACGGGGACAAAGGGAGTTGATAATTGGCGACCGTCAGACGGGTAAAACGGCAATCGCTATCGATACGATAATCAATCAGAAGTTTACCCATACCGAAAGAGCAAAAGAACTCGGGATACAGCCTGTTTACTGTATTTATGTTGCAATAGGTCAAAAAGGCTCTACGGTTGCCAACGTTGTTGCTACTTTGGAAGAATATGGGGCAATGGAATACACAATCGTGGTTGCTGCGAATGCTTCCGACCCGGCACCGTTGCAATTTATTGCTCCTTATTGTGGATGCTCGATGGGTGAGTATTTCCGCGACAATGGGATGCACGCTTTGATTATTTACGATGACTTGTCCAAGCAGGCGGCTGCCTATCGTCAAGTTTCGTTGTTGTTGCGTCGACCTCCGGGACGAGAGGCATATCCCGGTGATATCTTTTATCTTCATAGCCGTTTGCTGGAGCGTGCAGCAAAATATGCCGACGAATATGGTGGTGGCTCGTTGACCGCCCTTCCAGTTATTGAAACACAAGCAGGCGATGTTGCGGCATACATTCCAACAAATGTGATTTCTATTACCGATGGTCAGATATATCTCGAACCGAACTTGTTTAACGCTGGTATTCGTCCTGCAATGAATATTGGTATTTCGGTTTCGCGAGTTGGTGGGAACGCCCAGATTAAAGCAATGAAGAAAGTAGCTGGTCCGTTGAAATTGGAGCTTGCTCAATATCGTGAACTCGAAGCTTTCGCCAAGTTTGGGTCCGACTTGGACAAAGCAACTCAGCAACAATTGCGGCGTGGTGCACGATTGACCGAAATACTAAAACAAAAGCAATATAAGCCATTACCAGTTGAAAAGCAGATTGCACTTCTTTGGACTGCTACCAATGGTTATCTCGACAATTTGCCAATCGAGATTCTATCTACTTTCGAGACCGAATTCTACGAGTTTATGGATATGAAGTATTCAAATGTTCTTGAGTCTATCATTAGAGTAAAAGATTTAACAGATGAGATAGTTGCTAATTTGAAAGCAGCAGTTGAAGATTTTGTCGAAGTGTTCAAAAAGAAACATAATTTGAAATGATTTTACTGACAGGGGGAGCAGGATTTATCGGTTCCTGCTTCCTAAAAATTTTAAATGAAAATGGTTTGGACGACATCCTTGTCGTTGACCATTTAGGGTCGAGCGACAAGTGGAAAAATCTTCTTGGGAAAAAATTCTACGACTTTTTGGATAAACAGCAATTTCACAATCTTATCGAAAATGGCAAGGTAAGTAAATTCCCTTTTGATACTATTTTCCATTTTGGTGCTTGTACAAATACGCTCGAATCCAATGCTGATTATTTAATAGAAAACAATTATCATTATAGTGTAAAACTTGCTCGATATTCTGTTGAAAGGGGTATTCGATTTATTTATGCGAGTAGTGCTGCGACCTACGGGATTGGTTCGTTTGGCTACGATGATGATTTGGTGTTTGAACTTCGCCCTTTGAATCCTTACGGGTTTTCGAAATATCTTTTCGATTGTTGGGTTGTAAGGAATGGCTTGGATAAATCTTTCGTTGGCTTAAAGTTTTTTAATGTTTTCGGTCCGAATGAATATCACAAAGGCGAAATGGCAAGTATGGTTTTTAAATCCTTTAACCAAGTGAATAGTATTGGAAAGATTCGTCTTTTTAAATCGAATGACCCGAAGTTTCCCGATGGTGAGCAAAAACGCGACTTTGTTTATGTGAAGGATGTTGTTCAAATTATTTGGAAAATATATAATTCTAACGTTACGGGAATTTTTAACATTGGTACCGGGCAAGCTCGCTCTTGGAATGAACTTGCTAACGCTGTTTTTAGGGCTATGGGCATTGAGCCTGCTATCGAGTACATAGATATGCCAAAAGAATTGTACGACCAATACCAGAATTTCACGCAGGCAAAAATGGATAAACTTTTTTCTAAAATTGGGACATACGAATTTTTGTCCCTAGAAAATGCTGTTGATGATTATATCAAAAATCATCTTACAAAGGATTGGATTTATTATTAGGAGAAGTAATGGCTACATTAAGAGATATTAAACGAAGGATAGGTGCTGTTGCAAATACTGCGAAAATCACGCAGGCGATGCGAATGGTTTCGTCTGCTAAATTGAAAAGAGCCCAAGAAGCCATTATCAACGCAAGACCTTATTCTTTTTTGCTCAAAAGCAATCTTGAGAGGTTGATTGGTTCAATTGGCGAAGAATATTATCATCCTTTGTTGGAACACAGAACCGAAATCAAGAATATTTGTTTGGTGGTTATTACTTCCGACCGTGGTCTTTGCGGCAGTTTTAATTCTAATTTGATTCGTTTTGTTGGGAAAACAATCAACGAGGAGATAAAACCAAAGTATCCTAATGCCCGAATTTCGATGATTAGGATTGGGAAATGGGGAATTTCGGGTATTAAATTTGGCGATATCGATTATATCAAAAACATTTCGGGTATTTCGGGGCGAATCGATTACAATGTGGTTGACGAGATTTCCAAGTTCATTATCAATGGTTATGTCGAAGGAACATTCGACAAAGTGGTTTTCTTTTTCAATGAATTCAAGAATATTCTGATTCAAGTTCCAAAGTATTTCAATCTTTTGCCATTTGAAAGAAGCACAGAAGTCGAAAGCTATTTTAAGCCAAAAGACAAGCATTCAGTAGAGAATCAAAAAGTTTTACAAAAAAATCTTATTTACATTTTTGAACCCGACCAGAAAACAATTCTCGATAAGCTTTTGCCTTTGTACATCGAGAATCAGATACTAAGAATCCTGATGGAATCTAATGCCGCTGAGCATGCTGCCCGCCGAATGGCAATGGAAAACGCAACAAACAATGCAAAAGAATTGATAAAGCATTTAGAGTTGGTTTACAACAAGGAGCGACAAGCCGCAATAACCAAAGAAATGCTCGAAATTGTTGGCGGCGCCAACGCACTTAAGGGGCAGTAAGAATCATTTTGAATAAGTTATTTCTTCCTTTAAAAATTATAAAAAACTGATAGATTGCAGGTTTTAGGGTTATTGCTAATCTATAATTTTCGTTTTGTCTGTTTTTCCATATTTGAGGGAATAACAGAACTTTTATTGTTCTTTTTAGGATGTTTAAATTTTTCTAACTCGTTCTCTAATTTAACAACTCGTTTTATTAACCTCTTTACCACAAAGAGAAGTTCCTGGTTATAAGCTTTTTATCTATTTGTATAACCCTTGAATGCAAAATTATACAAGCCTATTTTAAAAATAATTTTTTTTTTTACAAGTAAATTATCTAATTTAATTTTTGAGTAGTTACAAAAGTAATAATTTTGTTCAACTCAAAACATTGGAGGTAATATGCAAAAGAAAGAATTCCTCTTAAAAACAGGGAGCCTCATTTGCTCCATAAGAGTATCTTTGATGAGCCTCATTTTTGGACTCTCGACAATTTTAAATTCTTTTGCTCAATCGCCGGATTGGCTTTGGTCAAGATCTGCTGGAGGAACTTCTGGTGAAATAAGCCGTAGTGTAGCCACCGATTCCAGTGGAAATGTTTTTGTTACTGGTAGATTTAGTAGCTCGACCCTTTCCTTTGGCTCTTACACGTTAACGAATGCAGGTGGTACTGATATTTTTTTAGTAAAATATGACTCTAATGGTAATGTCCTTTGGGCAAAATCTGCCGGCGGAACTGGTTATGATTGGGGCACGAGTGTAGCTACCGATGCCAACGGAAATTGCTATGTTACCGGTTATTTTAGTAGTTCATCAATCACCTTTGGCTCTTCATTAACGAATGCTGGTGACGAAGATATTTTTCTTGTAAAATATGATGCAAATGGGAATGTTCTTTGGGCAAGATCTGCTGGTGGAACTTCTGGTGAAAGAAGCTATAATGTAGCCACCGATGCCAGTGGAAATGTATTTGTTACCGGTTATTTTCATAGCTCAACCATCTCCTTTGGCTCTGACACGTTAAAGAATACGGGGCTTGATGATATTTTTGTTGTAAAATATGATGCAAATGGGAATGTTCTTTGGGCAAGATCTGCTGGTGGAACTGATGAGGATTTTAGCAAAAGTGTAGCCACCGATGCCAACGGAAATTGCTATGTTACAGGTCCTTTTTGGAGTCCATCCATCGCCTTTGGCTCTGACACGTTAAGAAATGCAGGTTATAGCGATATTTTTCTTGTAAAATATGATGCCAATGGTAATGTCCTTTGGGCAAAATCTGGTGCAGGATTCTTTTCGAGTGAGAGCAATTGTGTAACCACCGATCCTAACGGAAATTGCTTTGTTACCGGTGATTTTGATACATACATCACCTTTGGCGAATACTCGTTAGGGCATCCTGGTATTGGCACCGGTATGTTCCTTGTAAAATATGACCCCAATGGTAATGTTCTTTGGGCAAAAACTGCAGACGGCGGAATAGATGACCAAGCTTCTAGTGTAGCTACCGATGCCAGTGGAAATGTATTTGTTACCGGTTCTTTTCTGAGTATCTCCTTTGGCTCTTACCATTTAACGAATGCGGGTGGTTATGATATTTTTCTTGTGAAATATGACGCCCATGGTAATGTTCTTTGGGCAAAATCTGCTGGGGGAGATGGTGATGATAGGGGCGTTAGTGTAGCCACCGATGCCAGTGGAAATGTATTTGTTAACGGTCATTTCTATAGCTCAACCATCTCCTTTGGCTCTGATACGTTAACGAATCAAGGTTATAATGATATGTTTCTTGCAAAGTTAGGTAATACACCTAATAGTATTAATGAAAAACCATTATTATCGGATAATATGGTAATATATCCTAATCCAAACTCAGGAGAGTTTACACTTAGTTTTACAGCCCAGCAAAATGCGGTGAAGCAGAAATAAAGGTTTTAGATATTCTTGGTAACACAGTTTATAACGAAAAATGCTTTATTGCCCAAGATAACTATGCCAAAGAATTTAACTTAGGAAAAATAACATCGGGAATTTATATTCTCCAAGTTAAAGTAGGCGAAAAAATATACAATTACAAATTAGAAATTATGAATTAGGTGTAAAATTTCACCACGCTGTTAATGGAAACATTCCTATCCCTTTGTGAAGTTGAGCGTAGCCCAAGCAATCTAAAAAATAAATGAGATGTGTATTCCGTAGGGGCGACCGGCCGGTCGCCCCTACAACGAATTGATATTTCAAATTTGCCCGTTGGAGTTTATTTAGTTCAAATAGGAAATTATACGGAAAAATTTGCGGTAGTTAGATTAAAAATTTTGTATTTTTAAATAGTAAAAAAATTAATATTTTAAAATTGTTGTTAGTCAAAATTTGCTAAAAGGAGGTAGTTTTATGCTGAAAACTCGATACTACTTTCTGTTGTTCGCTGGTTTCGTCGGATATATGTTTATCAGTGGAGGTTCTTTTGTCTACGGGCAAAATACCTCTTCCGACAGCAGCGGGCATTTCTTCTGGGTCAATGGTGGGGTTGGTGGCAGTTTGGTCCATGGCGGACTTGGTTCGCATCCAGGTGCGCCGTCGTTCGGGGGGAGTTTATCCCGAAATATGCAATAAAGAAATTTAATTTTTCATAATTTTAACAAAAATAATAGGTTGCCGGGATGAAAGAATTAACTAAAAAAGTTGAGCAGTTAGAGT
>RCNO01000001.1 GCA_003731685.1 Bacteroidetes/Chlorobi group bacterium MS-B_bin-24 | reverse complement strand
GTTTAAGAGCAAAATCCACCAAAACAAGGATTGAAACAAGGAACAAAAGGTGAACACGAAAGGATTTTGGGTTTAAGAGCAAAATCCACCAAAACAAGGATTGAAACATATAGATTGCATCGAAAAAATGGTGTGGAAAATCCCGTTTAAGAGCAAAATCCACCAAAACAAGGATTGAAACAGGTTGATATGAATAATACAGGCAATAACAATGTATTTGGTTTAAGAGCAAAATCCACCAAAACAAGGATTGAAACCTGAATTTGCTCAATCCAATATCGATATGATGCAAATTGTTTAAGAGCAAAATCCACCAAAACAAGGATTGAAACAAGATTACGCAATGAAGCATATTTACATACCTACCGTTTAAGAGCAAAATCCACCAAAACAAGGATTGAAACAAGTGTCAATAATTTTTCTGCTTCCGCTCTCGCAAAGTTTAAGAGCAAAATCCACCAAAACAAGGATTGAAACGTGCAAAAAGACACAATCAACAACAAAGTGCAAATCCGTTTAAGAGCAAAATCCACCAAAACAAGGATTGAAACGACCTATGGGGGCAAACATTGGCTCAAAAAATCAAACAGTTTTAGAGCAAAATCCATCAAAACAAGGATTGAAACCTGCAAAAAGAATTGCTTCACGGCGAGAGGGTAAGTGTTTTAGAGCAAAATCCATCAAAACAAGGATTGAAACTTGGCGAACTGACCAAATTCCTAATTCTCGACCAGATTCTTATAAGGAAATCTGCTAAAACAAGGATTGAAATAGGTACTTGACAAAGTTAAAATTTTTTTGTAAGTTTGTTATTTAGACCAAATATCGCAATAGAGGTTGAAACATTGGCTTTTGAAATCCTCTGTAATCTATGGATTCGTCTTCAAGCAGCATCCGCCAAAAACATTTATTTAAGCTAAATTTATTAATTGGGGTATCTATTATGGAAAAAGATAATAAATTCTCTAATAAATTATTAAAAGCAAAAAAAATTATTGTAAGTGGTATTGTTGCATCTAGTTTGTTACTAAGCCCTTCTTATTTATCTAGTCAAACTAATCAAAAAAATGTGTTTTTTCCTAAAATAGAAGTACCATATAAAGAAGGAAAGGACAAAAAACTTAAGAAATATATTGATAAAATAATAAAAGAAATAAAAATTGAAATAAAAAAATTTTTTGAATATGTCCCGGCACTTCCTGATATTCTAGCTTCAAAAAGATTTGAAGTATCATTTCAAATTGGTTTTGTAACAAATAAAGAGTTTCATGAAAATTCTGAAACTGAGGGAGAAAAATCTGTTTCAGATACAGGAATTCCTTCTAATATGTTAATTAATATTTCTAGACCATTACTTTATAATGAATTAAGAGAAAAACTTTTCTTTTCTTTTCTTCATTTTGCATGGGAAGAAAAAAGAGGTCTTCACTTTCTTAATTTTGACAACGATCCTTTTTACGATTCTTATCTAATTTTTTGTGATTACATAAAAGACAAACCACGCCAATATATTCTTGAGCAATACATGGGTTATATTCTGAATGTTAAAGAAGAAAAATTAGTTTTTGATATGATGTTATTTTTTTATTATACAATGGGCCCTAAAGAATTTTTTAATGCATTCTTTGCAGACGATAATGCTAAATTTAAAGAAGCATTTGATAATGTTCTTGGAAAAGGAAGTTTTGATCAAATATTTCCTAAGGAAAGAAGAGAATTAAAAGGTTTTAAGTATCCTGACAATAGAGTTGAATTGTATTATGAAAGAAATTTAACTGGCAATGAATGGGATGAAATTGAAAAAAAACTAAAAGAAAAAAATCTAGATTATATTTTAGAAAACATAAATAACTTTTATAAAAAGTTTAAATTTAATTTTCAGGAGAGTAATTAAATGCAACAGCAATTTTTTTCTCCACCTTCTAATAAGACTGTAGAAATTAATGAAACTTTAGAAATAATAGAAAAGGGAAAAAAAGCCTTCCAAGCAGTGTTAGATTATGTTCAGAATCCTTCTTTAGAAAATTTTGAATCTATTATGTAATATTAAAATTGTAATTTTGATAGTACTTCTTTTAAAAATTTTCATTGGAGGGGCAATGAAGAAAAATTGTTGTCTGGTTGTTCTTTTATTCTATTTATTTCTTCCGTTAGAAATGTTTTCTCAGGAAAGGCAGATTCCGATAGACCCCGTTAATAACATTAGGGTCATTGACAAAGAGCTTGAGAAATCATTGAATCTTTTTCCCGAGTATACAAATTTCGAAGAAGCAAAATTGTACCAAAAAGGCGACACATCCTACATTTTGGAGATTTATTATTTCGATAAAGGCGATTTGGTTAAAGATAGGAAGGACATTACATACCATCAGGTGAATAAATTAAGAGAGAAAATTCGGGAGCTGATTCTCAGCAAGTCTATGAAGTTGAATATTAATCAAGATGGAAGGCCTTTTTTTATTGGTGGAACCACAGCTTTGTCAATTTATTATGCTATCGGACTTGGGGAGTATACCAATGCATCGAGTAATGTGAGGGCTGCTATTGTTCCCTTGACAATGGGCGCCGGTTTTTTCGCACCTTTCTATTTAACTATGAACAAGGAAGTTACGAATGGAATGTCAAATTTGGCTATTTGGTCTGGAGTACTTGGGATTTTTTATGGATATGCCTTAAATTATGTAGTAGGTATTGAAAGCTCGAAATCCGAAGCATTTATTTTACCGACAATTACAAGTCTTTCGGGGCTTGTTGGTGGCTATTTTTATGCAAAATCCAATAAAATTAGCGAAGGCAAGGCAAGATCAATTGTGAATTTGTCCGGTCTTGGAGCACCCTATCTGTTAGGTTTGACTTATGTAATTATCGGTGAGAAAGTTACTCCCAAGCAGCTTGCTGGCGGTTTTATTCTTGGCGGAGTTGGTGGAGCATTTTTAGGGAATTTTCTGAGTAATAAATTCAATTTTGCTCCAGGTGATGCCTGTGTTTTCACAACAACTGCATTGCTGGCTACTGCCGAGACAGGAGCAATACTTATGGCTGCAAAAGTCGATGACCTTCGTCTGGATGTTGGTGCATTGCTTCTTGGAGCGACTTTAGGTAGTTTGCGTGGGGGAATTTTGGTAAATAAATATGATTTTTCGAATGCGCAAGCGAATTACCTAATCCTTGGCTTCGTTGGGGGAACTTTGATTGGCTCTGGCATTTGTTTACTACTTTTCAAAGATTATAATGATGCAATACCGATAATCACAATGTTGTTTGGGGAATTAGGCTTTGATATAACATTGTTTGCAATAACAAAGAAACAAAAGAAAGATGAAGAAAACACGGGGAAATTAAATTTCAATTTGAACCCATTTGCTTTGATTTATAAACCCAATGAATTCACCAAAACTACTTTTAATCAAATTCCATTTTTGACCATCTCCTACCGGTGGTAAACAAATTCTTTTTAACAATTTTTAAAGTAAAAATTCTTAATTTTATGCTTATCTAAAATTAATTTTAATAATTTTAAATATGTTAGAGAATTTTTTAAGAGATATTTTTGTTGGGATTGCAGGAACAAATCCAATTTGGCAAGGTTTCCTCGGGGGTATAGTAATAACGCTTTTAAATACTTTTGGTGCATTGTTTGTCTTGTTTTGGCGTAAACCTTCGGAAAAATTTTTAGATGCGGCGTTGGGTTTCTCCGCTGGTGTTATGCTAACAGCGAGTTTCACAAGTCTCATAATCCCGGGGATTGAGAAAGGTGGGGTCATTCCTGTAATTGTTGGAATGGGTTTGGGGGTCGCTCTACTCGATTTGTCCGACCACATAATTCCCCATACACATTCGGTGATGGGAGCGGAAGGCTTGAAAACCAAGAGAATACGGGCTGTTTGGCTTTTTATCATAGCAATTACATTACACAATATGCCCGAAGGTTTGGCTGTTGGAGTTGGTTTTGGCTCGGGAGATTTATCGAATGCTTTTAAGCTTATGATTGCAATTGGAGTGCAAAATATTCCCGAAGGCTTGGCAGTCTCGGTTTCTGCTTTGAGTGCTGGGATGGGAACTTATTTCTATGCAAGTTTTGTCGGAATCAGAGCAGGGCTGGTCGAAATTCCTTTGGCAATCATAGGTGCTTGGGCTGTGCAAATTGCCAATCCAATTCTGCCATATGCAATGGGATTTGCTGCTGGGGCAATGCTTTATGTGATTAGCGACGAAATTGTTCCCGAGACCCACAGGAAAGGACACGAGCGAGCGGCAACTCTGGGTTTAATGCTTGGTGCTGCTGTTATGCTTTATTTGGATGTTTCTCTGGGGTGATGCAAGAAATTTCGGAATATTTAATTCCAAAAGTTAAATCATAAGTATTTTGATTTATGAATTGTATGTAATTTTACCTTTTAAGTTTGATTACTTTGTTTTCGTAAAATTACTATGAATAACATCGAATTTTAAGACATTTAAATTTTTGAAAATTACCCAATACAATCAACCCTAATTTTAAACTTAAAATTTATCATAATTTACTCAATTGTTGGGACAATTTATGTGTTGCCTTTTAAAAAAGCACATCATCATAACCAAAATTTATTCTCATAGAATGTAGTTCAAGGGGCGAAAACAAAGGAACATTAAGCGAACACAGAGGTTCGCCCTTTTGAGAATTTCCCAGACATCGGATGTTTCAAAAACATCCGATGTCTTTTTGTAATGAATTTCCTTAGGGTCAAGAACAAAGGTTTTCGGTCAAGCCACCAAATGATTTAATATCTTGTAGGGTGTAGGGGCGAAAAATTATTAGCCCCAAAACAAAACACAATTCCAAACCATTTCATTATCAGAATGGGAGAGGTGAACCTATGTGTCTGCCCCGAAAATGCTTTGGAGGATTAAATGTAGAAATAACCTAATTTTTTTGATTTTAAGATAATTCCATTAGTTAAAATTTAAGAAACACAAAAAAATTTTTTTTTGTTTAAAAAATTTTTTATAATTTTGTAATTATTAGGAGTCCTAATGACTCCAGTATGTTTAACAATTGGGAGGTTTACTATGTTTCGCAAGATTTTTTTTGCAGTTGCACTTTTAAGTGCATTGGTGTTTCTCGCGACAAGTGCAAAGGACAATTCGAGCAAAGTTCCATATCCGGAGAATTATCGAGCGTGGACACATATTAAGTCACTAATTTTGCTGCCAGGACACCCACTGTACAATGATTTTGGAGGAATTCACCACGTTTATGCGAACGAAAAAGCTTTAAAGACATTACGTTCGGGAGGGAATGTCTTTCCTGATGGCTCTGTTTTGGTTTTCGATTTGATGGAAGCGCCACAGAAAGACAATGCCATTAGCGAAGGGCAACGGAAAGTTCTCGCAGTTATGTGGAAAGATTCTAAAAAGTATCAAACAACAGGTGGATGGGGCTTCGAAGCATTTAGAGGCGATACTCGCGAAAGAATTGTTAAAGACCCTGTGAAAGAGTGTTACAATTGTCATACGGGGCAAAAACACCACGATTTTGTCTTTTCGCAGTATCGCAAGTAAGAATGCAGCAAACTCCAAATCTAGAACCAAAGGTGGAGCCTGTCCAAGTGATAGGCTCTATCACTTAATGTTTCTTTTTTAATTTTTTTCAAATTATTGGTTGAATAAACTAATTTATATAGTGAAATCTTGAATATTTATAAGGTTTTTTCGTTTTTTTAATTTTGAATTATGGATAACTATGAGCAATTAATTGCTGGTTTTGAACGAATAGGAACTTTGATTAGAAAGCTCCTTTGGGAAAATTCTTTTAATGTCGGTTTGAATCCTATACAGCTCCAAATTCTATTTTTTTGTAAGCAGCAGAATAAAAGGAAGGTGTATCCTACTAAATTATCTGAATTTTTTGGAGTTTCTCTTCCCTCGTTGAGCGATTCACTTAACTCTTTAATTAAGAAGGGGTTAATTAAAAAAACAAAAGATAAATCGGTTAAGAGGATTTCATATATTTCTCTAACAAGGAAAGGACAAAAGTTATTAAAAGAACTAAGCAATTGGGATGCTCCTTTAAAGAATGTTCTTAATAAAATTGATAATGAAGAAATAAAGAATTCTTATCATTTTCTTTTGACATTTCTTAGAGAATTATTAGACATTGGAATGATGCAGCATCTGAGAATGTGTTTTACCTGCCAGTATTTATCAATAAACCAAAATGGTGAGCCTGAATATTTTTGTAACTTCTTAGAATCCACATTGAAAAAAGAACAGCTTCGAATAGATTGTCCCGACCATCTTCGAAAAGAGTAGTATCTTTATTTTTATGAATTTTTTTAAAGTTTTTTCCTACCTATCGCTAAAATTTCGGCACCTGTAACAAATTCATAATGTAATTTTATTATTTCTTTTAACTTTTTGGAAAATTTTTCCTCTTTAAAGTGGATTTTAAGTGATAAAAGTCCAGCAAGTAAAGTAATTAAATTGTTCGCTTTTCGTTGTTTTATAAGCAAAACCTCATATTCTGCAATACTTAGGAGATTTTTTAGTGATTTTTTTGTGAAGTGAAAGAGGTGGTTTTCGGGCTGAAACCAAATCCATTTGCTTTTGAGTAAACGACGCCAAAAGGAACCGAAATTTGGAACACGAATAAAAAGAAAGCCTTCGTTATTAAGTCTTTTTTGCAAATCTTTAAGGAATCTTAATGGCTCGGGCAGATGTTCTAATGTGTGCCACATAGTAACGATGTCGAAAGTTTCGTCAATTTCATTAATAGTTTTATAATTTTTTAGGTCAATTTTAGAACAATAACTCCGAGCCTTTTCGGAAAGTTCGACGCCTGTAACATCGTAGCCGAAACGGCGTGCCTCGTCTATAAAATACCCACGGTCGCATCCAAAGTCCAAAAGTTTAGCAGGCGGCGGTTTGTAGGTCTTAATTAACTTGAGGAGCCAAAGTTGTTCGGGATGAAGTAGAAAACGTCGATGTTCAATCATTTGTAAATCATCGGCTGTTGGGCTAAACTCCGAAGTATAGTAATTATTAATAATTTCAATTGACGGGAATTCACGATTGAAAAAAATTTGGCATTTCGGACAAAACAAAAGTTCTACTTTACCTATCTTAAATCTTTTTATATCCTCGCTTTCACAAATCTTACAGTTCAAGTATATTGAAAAATTTTAGTTAACAAACTTACAAAATAAAGAAATTTGAGAAATTTAATTCAAGCTTTCAAAAATTTTTGGAAAGAACCGATAAGAAACAATTTGTTCGTGAGTTTTAAGCCTTAAATCAAGATAAGATTTAGATGATTTAATGAACAAAAAAGAAGAAGAGGAAAAACAGAACGAAATTGATAATGTGTGAAACAGCTAATGAAAGAAGTTCTTTGTTGGGAAAGTATTTTTTTAGTATTAGGAACACCAAAGATGAAACAAAAAGTAATCCTAAATAGGCGAGATGTTCTGTTCCCAAGAAATCAGGTGAATTATTAATGTAAAGCGATTGAAGCCATTGCGGGTTTAAGGAAATAATAGGCAATGGGAAAATCCAGACTGTCATTGCTTGTGCTATTGTACCGAAGCCCAGAGAAAGAAAGTCCAGATATTCAATTTGCTTTTTGTTAATTATCTTGAATAAAATAGTACTCAACAAAAAACCTAAGGGAATAGTGATTTGGAATTTATTTGGCAGAATTCCAATAGGGAATATAGAGATAAAGTATCCGATGAAAAAGTTTCTGAAAATAAATTTCTCGTCCACATCCCATCCAGTAGTCAAACGAAGAAGAAGGATTGGAAGACCAACTACCAAACCACCAAGAATCTGGATGTAGTTCCCAACTTTTGCAACCGAATCGATATCCCACACTAAATTAATCATCACAAGTGTTCCAGAAAGAAGAAGAAGATAGGAGAAGAGCATCGACATATTCAATTCATTTGTTTTAAGGATGCCGGCAACTTTTAATGGTTCCCAGAAAAAGCCTAAAATCAAGAGGATAAATGGAAATCCCGAGAGTGAAGCTTTGTAATTCTCATCAAAAGTATTATATGCGTAAAAGACTTGGAAGCTGAAAATTATCAATGCAAATATAGCCTGATTATATCTAAATTTCAACTTATCGAATGGAGTTTTAGAAAATTGAACGAAGCCAATAATTCCAGCAACAATTAAGAGTGGGGCAATGATTCTTGTTGTAATAATAATAATGTCGATATTTTCTTTAACCCAATTTGGGATATTTTTCCCTATTAAATCGGCAGGGTCTAAATTTATGAACCAAGAAACCAGAAGCCCAACGGAGATTAAAGTGAAGGAAAGGATTTCAATACCAAGAGCAGTTTTGTTGCGAACTATTGGTGCTATTAAAATTTTAAAAGCAACTTTTCCAAATCGACCAACTTCGTCAACCAAATCCCCTGCCAAAAGAATCCAAAGAGGTATAGTTAAAATTTGCCATAACGAGTTCGAAAGCAGTTGTAGCGATTCATAGAAATCTTTAAAATTAAGTTTCCAAGAGACAAAATAGTTAACGAAAAATCCCAAAAAAGTGATTAGAAAAAGAAGGTTCTTGTTGTTAATTAGATTTTTGCCACTTGTCTTTGTGACGAGGAGAAACAATAATGCTAATGCGAGAAATTTTATTAAGATGTTAAAAATTTCTGGCATTTTCAGGTTAGTAAAGAATGAAGTGAAAAATGGTGGGAATTGGGAAATCGACAGAGCAAGTATAGCAAGTTTTAACGAGGAGTTCTTTTGATTTTTAATTTCGGAAATAATTGGAAATGCTAATGCTATTTCAGTAAGAAAGATTAAATAATTTGGAGATGCTCTTAAAGTTGGGAAAATACCGAAATAAATAAGATAAATTAAAATTATTAATCGAAAAAGAAAAGGAATACCCTCGGAAAAGGTTAAGAAAATTGTAAAAATAAATGAAAATATAAAAGTGATTCCAAGTATCGTGAAAGGATTTGTGAGCAGATAAATTTTGAAGTCGTTCGAAAGAAGCCCTGCCCAAATGAGTGCCAATGGAACAAGTAAAATGATTAAAACAAAAGTAAGCTTACTAAGGAGATTTCCCCGAATTAGAGTAACATAGAGCGACCATTCTTCCAGTATTTTTTCGAATTTTTTATTTAAATTTTCTTTAAGCTTTTTAAGCATTTTAAAAACTTAATGTTTTTTTATCAATGAAATTATAAATAATAGCAAAGAGAGTAGAATACTAATAATCAACATTGAGGTAATGGGGATATAGATTTTGAAGTTTTCCCGTTCGATTAAAATGTCGCCCGGTAGCTTACCAAAAGGTATTTTGGAAAATACGGGAAGTAAGATTCCGATAAGGATAAGAATTGAGCCAATTACTATAAGTAGAATTCTTATTTCTGTCTTAAACATTTAGGAACAGAGTGAATTTAAAAAACAAAAATAAAAAATTGGAATGATTTAAAAAAAACCGCCTGTTTTGGCAGGCGGTCTGTCTCGATAAATATTGTTCTGAAATGGCTATGGAATATAATGAACCGGCCTCGAAAAAGTTTTCCCGTCGAATTTCAAGACAATGAAATACCTTCCAGCTTGTAAATTAGTCCCTTCGAGTTTGAAGTTATGAGTTCCTTTGGTTAGATTTCCCTTGTAAATTTCTCGGATGATTTTGCCATTCAAATCTGTTAGTACAATCGAAGCGTTACCATCTTTTGGTAAGTTCACATCGAAGTTCGTTGTCGAAGAAAATGGATTCGGATATGGGCTAGAAATAAAAATCCCATCGGTTCTGTTTAAACCTTGTCCAGTGCCTTTGCCACGTTGTCTGCCTTGCGAAATGTTGTTTTGCCAATTGTCGCAAATGCCATCGCCATTTTCGTCGACAAAACTGCGAAGACGTATGCGTTGTCCATTTCCATTGCCTTGTTGTCCACCTTGGAAAGAGTTGTTTTGCCGGTTATCGCAAATGCCGTCGCCATTTGCATCGTCGAAGTTATAACCATAGCCTCTTCCTTTTTGATTGTTGCGAAAGCCTCGACCCTGAGCATACGCTTGAAACGTTCCAAACAGAAGTGCTAAGAGCACTAATAAAACTGCAATTCGATTCGATTTCATTTTAAACTCCTTAAATTGTTAATAAATCCAACAATCATTTATTTGACAAAGGAAATTATAAAAGGTTTAAAAAAATATTGATATTGTTATATCGTTTCAAAATTTTTTATTAAAGTGGAATTTCTATGCTCAACAAAGTAGATGTTTTAAACGCAATTTTGAATATTAAAGACCCCGATTTAGACAAAACTATTGCCGAGTTGAATGCAGTCAAAGATGTAAATATCGATGGAAATACAATTAAAGTCTATGTTGAACTTGTCCAACCGATATTTACTGTTTACAATCAAATAAGCAACGAAATCAATTCGGCTATTACGAATCTTTATCCATCGGTGGAGGTTGAAGTAAATTTTACCGAGAGGATGTATGACTTGTCGAAGCGCAAAGTCTTGAAGCAGGTTAAAAATATCATTGCGGTGGCATCGGGTAAAGGTGGCGTGGGCAAATCTTCGATAGCTGCAAATCTTGCAGGAGCATTATCGTTAACTGGTGCCAAAGTCGGCGTTTTGGATGGAGATGTTTACGGTCCAAGTCAACCTACAATGTTTGGGTTGAGCGAACAACCCTTCGAAGTTGTTGAAATGCCCGATGGCACTACGATGGCTTTTCCACTTGAAAAGTATGGAATCAAAGTTGCATCTATGGGAATGATTTTGCAAAAGAACGAGGCGGCGATTGTTCGAGGTCCCTTGCTCGCAGGCTATTTCTCTATGCTTTTTGAGCAGTTGGAATGGGGCGAGTTAGATTATTTGATTTTTGACCTACCGCCGGGAACAGGCGATGTGCAATTAACATTGACACAGAAAATTCCTTTGACGGGTGCTATTATTGTAACAACCCCGCAAGAAATTGCTGTTGCAGACGTTCGCCGAAGTATTGCAATGTTTCGAAAGGTTAATGTGGAAATTCTGGGTGTAATCGAAAATATGAGTTACTTTATTCCGCCCGATGCACCAGATAAAAAGTATTATATTTTTGGGGAAGGTGGAGGAAGAAGAGTTTCCGAAGAGCTGGGCGTTGATTTTCTTGGCGAAGTTCCTTTTGAAATTTTAACCCGCGAATCGAACGATTCGGGTATGCCAGTGGTACTTCGTGAAGATGCGCATAATCAAAGAAAAGTTTTTAATGATTTAGTTGAAAAAATAAATAAAAAAATACGCCTTCGCAACTTCAAGATTTTGCAGTTGCCAGTGATGAAAATTTCAATTTAGTTTGTCAAATATATAAATTCTTTCACGAAAAACTTTCTTTCTTTTTGGAAAGAAGGGTTTTTCTTTTGGTAATTGCTTATTACAATCCATCCTATATTTGAATTTTGAAATTTATTATAATTTGTTCAATTGTTGGGTTAATTTATGAATTGGACCAAAGAAAACATACAATCATACCCTACAAAACAAATCGTAATGGGAGATAGGACTATTGGAAAATACATAGGAATTAGGGATGAGCACACAGGTTCGCCTCATACAACAACTTGAATTTTTTTCAGACATCGGATGTTTCGCAAACATCCGATATCTTTCCTCAAAGGCGAGCGATAATTGTTCATAGATGCATTTTGAACATAGGTTTTCCTGACATTGGATGTCTGGCAGACATCTGATGTATAACCGTGAGGAATCCCATTTGGAAACGAACGTGTGATTTTCGATTATAATATCTTGTAGGGGCGTATAATTATTTGCCCTGACAAAACTTAAATGGGATAAATTGAGTAATTACCCTACTTTTATAGAATTTTTAAATAAAATTAATCAGTAATTAATTTTTTTTAGCAAATTTGCATTTTTTAATTTTAATGTTAAACAAAATGGTATTACTATGAAGCAATATTTAACAATCGCATTGTTCAGTTTATTGTTGCCATTCTTTTTGTTTGCACAAGGCATAACAACTTCGTCGATTACCGGAACCGTTCGCGACGCAGACGGCAAACCTCTTGCGGGTGCAACTGTCAAAGCTATTCATATTCCTTCGGGAACTGTTACAGGTGGATTCGTAAACTCAAAGGGAAATTTTACAATTCCGGGCTTAAGACCGGGAGGACCCTACAAACTGGAAGTTTCGATGGTTGGATTCGAGACCGAGACAAAAGAAGATATTTATTTAGCTTTGGCACAGGAATTTAATATTAAATTTATCTTGCAACCCAAAGATATTCAAACACGTGAAATCGTGGTTTTGAGCGATAGGAACGACATAATCAGTAGTAATCGAACTGGGGCTTCTCAATCGGTTACGGAAGTAGAAATTGTTTCGCTTCCTACTATAGCTCGTTCGATTCACGATTATTCAAGGCTTTCGCCCCTCGTGATATCCTCCACGAGCGAAGGTTCGAACATTGCTGCGCGAAATAGCAAGTATAACAATATCCAAGTCGATGGGGCAGTCTTGAGCGATGCTTTCGGATTGGCTTCATCGGGGACTCCCGGAGGACAAGCCGGAGCCGAGCCGATTTCCCTCGATGCTATCGAGGAGTTCCAAGTTTCCATTGCCCCATTTGATGTCCGTCAAGGTATGTTCACAGGAGGATTGATAAATGCAATTACACGTGGGGGAACAAATAACTCAAGAGGTAGTATTTATTTCTATGGGCGAAATCAAAACTTTGTTGGAAAAAGTCCTGTTCCAGATGCAAACAATGTAAGACAAAGTTATCCCGATTTTAGCGATTATTTCATTGGTGGACGAGTTGGCGGTCCCATCCTCAAAAACAAGTTATTTTACTTTGTTAATGTTGAAACCAAAAACAGAAAGGACCCTCAAAGAGTTGGGCTCGCAGGCGACCAGGGATATACATTTAATTTTAATGTGTCCAGAGACACTTTGGAAAAAATAAGGCAAATTGCTATTAATAAATATGGCTACGACCCTGGCTCCTATGACCTTTACACTCGCAAGACCGAAGACATTAAGTTGTTCTTGCGTGCAGATTATAACCTTGACCAAAATAATAGGTTAACACTTCGACATAATTTTGTTAAAGCCAACCAAGGCAATGCTGTAACCCGCTCCCAGTTTGCATTTTCGTTTTCGGGACAAGAATACATTTTCAATTCTATGCAAAACCAAACTGTTTTGCAGTTAAATAGCATTTTTGGCAAAAATATGGCAAATGAACTTCGACTTGTTTATACAGCTATTCGAGATAAACGCGACCCTGTTTCGAAACCTTTCCCATCGGTTGCAATATACGATATTGGTCCGAAAGGTGAGGATGTTTATTTAGGTGTTGAAAGATTTTCGCAAGCAAATGCTTTAGACCAGGATATCTTTGAACTTACAAACAATTTTACATATTTCTATGGTGACCATACTTTTACGATTGGAACAAGTAATCAATATGTTTCTTTCGACAACTTGTTTTTGCAAGATTACTATGGAACTTATGGATTCAATTCAATTGCTGATTTCGAAGCAGGTAAGCCCTCGCAATTTCAATTGAGTTATTCATTGCTTCCGAACGAACCTAAACCCCGTGCAAAGTTTAAGTATTTCCAACTTGGACTTTATGCCNAAGATGAATGGAAGGTTTTATCAAACTTAAAACTTTCGCTCGGGTTGAGATTCGATATGTTTGCATTCCCAGAAAAGCCTGCGAGAAATGATTCGTTGCCGAAATATTTCCCTGGCTTGAGTACGGACGAATTGCCCACCCCAGTATCCATTTCCCCAAGGTTAGGATTAAACTGGGATATTTTCGGAGACAAAACAAACCAACTTCGTGGCGGTGTGGGAGTTTTTTCTGGTAAAACTCCTGGAGTTTGGATTTCGAACCAATTTTCTAACACCGGAACAGACATTGGTAGAATTGATGTAAGAAATCCCAAGATTACTTTTGAACCGGATGTTTCAAAGCAAATTCTTAAAGTTGATTCATTAACCCCTATTAAAACAACAGAAATCAACATAACAGACAAGAATTTAAAAATGCCTCAGGTTCTAAGATTCAATATTGCTTACGATAGAGAGCTTCCTTACGGATTTATTGGTACAATTGAATTCCTTTATGGAAAGACCTTGTATGATATGACATATAAGAATCTCAACCGGCAAATTCTTAAAACCTACGATGGAACAAGGGATTCGACATTGCCCGATGGCAGACCAGTTTATAGCCGATACGACGTAAGTCCTTTGTTTACTAATGTATTGTTGATGACGAATACAACCAAGGGATATCAAACAAGTATTACATTTCAAATTCAAAAGCCATTTGGAAAAGGCTTCCTGCCAAATTTGAATTTAAATTTGGCATACACTTGGAGCCGAGCCAAAGATGTTAATAGTCTAACTTCGAGCCGTGCTATCTCGAACTGGCAATATAACAGAGCAATTGACCCAAACAATGCTGAGCTTGGAACCTCGCTTTTCGAAATACCTCACAGGATTCTTGCCAATTTGTCATACAAGTTTAACTATGGCAATGGATTTTCGACAACTTTTGGAATATTCTACGAAGGACGCTCTGGTGCACCATTCTCGCTTGCATATTCCAACGATGCTAATGGCGACAGAACTCCCGACCGTAGAGCAACAAACGATTTGGTTTATATTCCAAAAGCCTCGAACGACCCAGTGATGGTCCTGAAAAACGGTAACTGGAACGAGTTGAATGAATTCATTTCTTGGTTCCCATCTTTAGAAGACCAACGTGGCAAAATAATGGAGCGCAATTCATTGCGTCAGCCCTGGTATAATCAGCTCGATATGAGAATTGTCCAAGAGTTTCCAACATTCCGTGGCCAGTCCTTGCAGATTTATGTCGACATCTTAAATGTTTTGAATTTAATCAACTCCGATTGGGGACATCTTAAATATGTAAGCAATCAAGTTTACGATAGAGCCTTTACTTTCAATGGGATTGTTACGCAAGAATTGATAGATGACCCAAAGAATGGATTTACACAGGCAGATTTGGGGAAAATGATAGTTACCTTCTCTATTCCAAAGGACTCGAAAGGTAATCCCTCGAAGGATGCAATATTCAATACAGCCGATTTGACATCTCGCTGGCAAATTCAATTTGGTATAAGGTATTCGTTTTAAAAGGTTTGTACGAAGTTGAAATTGGGGGGGCAAATTGCCCCCCTTTTTAATTTTAATTAACGATATAAATTGGAAAAGTGAAAAGTCTTGTTGAGCTTTGTAATATTAAAAGGTAGAATCCTGCTGCACATCTGTTCCCAATGGAGTCTTTTAGGTCCCACCACAAAATTTCCTTATCGAACTGAGACAAAGAGAATTTAGTGATAATTCTGCCCAATTGGTCGGTAATATAAATGTCCTTAATGTCGGTTACAGGAATGTTGATTTTGACTCTTAGTTTGCTTTGAGTGGGATTAGGAAAGATAACTAATGGGTTCAAAAAAGTATCATCATTGACATCAGAAATAGAAGTTTTTCCAAGAAGCTCGATTAAAATAGCATCGTTAGGTTGATTATAAACAATTGCAAGTTGATTATAAAAAGTATCTGGGGAAGATGGTGTAAAGAATACTTTAATTACTTTGCTTTGATTGGTTGAAATTTGTAATGGTAGGTTTATTGGCTCAATAGAAAAGTTTAAGGAGTCTTTGCCTATAATTTCTATGTTTTTGATTATAACTGGAATTATTCCTTTGTTATCGAGGGTGAATTGAAGTTCCTTAGTTTCATTTAATGGGACTGAGCCAAAGTCAAGGACTTGTTCTGAAACTTGCAAATCAATACAACGAGAAATTAATGTAACGGTAGGATTTGTAGAGGAATTAGATACAAACTCGATTTTAGCGTTTTTTTCGCCTGAACTATTGGATTGGAAAGAAACGTTTAAAGGTAAGGTTTGATTAGGTTGCAAAGTAATTGGCAAATTTGGGTGACTAATTTGGAAGTCAAATTGATTAGTACCAGTTAAATGAATTTCGCTAATTATTAATGTTGAATCCCCCTTGTTTTCAATTTCAAGCTCATTGAAATCTTTTTTCTTATTAACAAGGACGTACCCAAAATCAATGGTGGATTGATTAAGAGTTAAAAGTGGTCCTTTACCTTTCTTCAAGACAGTTAATTTTGCCGAATTAGATTTTATTGTATCACAATCGTTGGTAATAACACAATCATAAAGTCCTGAATCTGACATTTGAACGTTGTTGATAACAAGTTCGTTACTATTTTGACCCGGAATAATACTTCCATTCTTCCTCCATTGATATTTTTGGACATCACCAGATACGAAAATTGTAAACTTTGCTATTGAGCCTTCGAGTAAACTTATATCTGCCGGCTGTTTTGTTATTTCCATTTTCGTTAAAACTTGAAGGGTTGCAGGATTGCTATATACAGAAGGCTCGCATTTACCTTTTACTAACACTGTACAATCACCTTCGTCCGCCTTTTTAACATTTTGAATAATGTAAGTTGAATTTGTGGCATTGTTAATTGGATTACCATTTTGGAACCATTGGTAAGTCAAACTGTCACCTTCTGCGTTCACAGAAAATTCGACGGATTTGCCTTCACAGGCTATTTTATTGAATGGATGCGTCTTTATAGAAGGTGGTTTTAATACTGTAAGTTTAGCTCGATTACTGCTTACTGGAGCACCACAAGCACCGGAGACTATTACCGAGTAGAAACCGCTATCGTTAAAAGAAACATTACTAATCTGGAAAATTGAATCTGTTGCCCCGGGAATGTTATTGCCATTTCTTTGCCATTGAAAACTTAAATTAGTGCCTTGTGCCTTTATTTTGAAAGTTACCGAACTACCTAAGCATACACTTACTGGTTGAGGCTGGCTTAATAAAACCGTTTTTCTCTTTACAGTAAGGGTTGCAACGTTGCTTGTTACAGGACTACCACATTGGTTAGAAATTACAACATCATAGTTTCCTTGGTGGGAAGAGTCAACAGAGTTTATTGTGTATGAATTTTGATTTGCCCCGTTTATGTTAACTCCGTTTTTTCTCCATTGGTAGGAAAGGCTACCACCAGTTGCAGTAACCGAAAATGTAATAGATTGCCCTTCGCAAACCTCGGCGGACTGGGGGTGGGATGTAATATTTGGTTGGCTTGATATTGCAAATGTCCCATCACTTACATCATATACATTTGATGCAGAAGCATCTGAAACTTTTATTTTAAAATTCGTACCTGTTTGAAAATCGGAAGGAATATTCCAACTCCAGCTCCCATTTTGACCTGGTACATTTGAGGCAAGAGTAATGGGGAAACTATTTCCTCCATCTGTGGAAAGTTCAATTTTTACGGAACTAACCCCATATTGAGTCCAAGAGATTGTTTGGGTTGTACCTGTGCAAAAAGATTCACCGCCATTGGGTGATGTAACTGTTAAACCCCTGACAGTAATTGTCTGTGGCGACATCCAATTCCAAAGGTCCCCAGAATCTTCTCGTCCATTATTGTTAGCCCCAATACCGATAGCTCTTATATAATAAACACCGGGTTGATCGGGAGCAGTCCAGGTGAACGAAAAATCCGCTATTCCTCCATTCATAGTTTTAGGTGATGAATGGGTAAGCTCCCCATTTACAAGGCTTAATCCCGAGCCGGTTGCGGGAGAAAGTGTACCGGCATTGGTTTCTCCTGTTTGGGTCGTTTTTACGCCAATATTAACTCCCGCAGCGCTTGCGTTTGAGTTTGAAACTCTGACCGTAAAAGTCGTTGTGGAGCCTGGGTCGACGACGTAGTTTTGTAAGTTGCTCAGAAGAGTTAAACTTGTTGATGTGCTGGAATTGTTATTGTGGCAATTGCAACCCTGAGAAGTTGTTGATGTTCGTCCAGTAATTCCATTCCTTCGCGCATATAAATCCATTATGAAAAATATTGAGATGATTATACACATTGCTGCTATTATCAACTTCAACAGGCTTGGTCTTAATCGTTTCATAATGTCCTCCAAATTATTTTACAAAATTTTAAAATATTAAATCTTTAATAACAATTTTTTTTTCTAAAAGTTACAAAAAATTTAAATTATAAAAAATATTTTTTAGAATATATTAAATTAATAAATAAAGAAATTAAAGATTTTAAATTAAGATGAATACTCAATTTGAACCACCAAAGCATTTTCGGGGCAGACACCTAGTTCTGCTCCTACGATGGTGGTGGTAATGTGTGTATATTTGGGAATTTTGTTTTATAGGGGCGAATAATTATTCGCCCCTACAAGATATTAAATTATTTGGTGGCTTGACCGATAACTCTTTTTTTGACCCTAAACAAGATTCATTACAAAAAGACATCGGATGTTTGCGAAACATCCGATGTCTGAAAAAACTTGTAGGGGCGAACCTGCGTGTCCGATCTATGTTCTTAAGTGTTCCCCCCTGATACTACATCCTAAGGCATTTTGTTTTATTGGGTAAGATGTTATGTTTTTTCAGGTGCAATTCATAAATTGCCCCAACAATAGAGAAGATTATGATAAATTTTAAAGTTAAAATTTAGGTGGATTGTAATGAGCAATTACCTAATTTTTTATTGATTCTCGAAAAAATAGAAAAAGTCAAATCAAAATATGGTTATCATTTTGCAATGGAAAATTATACAGATATTTTTCTTTTAAAATTGGGATAAGTTCTCCAAGAAGATAGAAAGAACCGATAATTAAAATTGGCTTTTCCAGTGAATCCGCATAATTTAAAGCTTCCAAAGTTGTATCAAATTTTATGCTTGTTGGAAAGAACTTGGAACCTTCATTCGTGGTTTCAAGCTCTTTTAATGTATTGACTAATTCCACGTTGGAATTTGCTCGTTCATATTGAAGATTTGGGAAAAAGAAGGTGTCGGCAATTGGTACGAGAATTGAAAGCATTTTCTTGTAGTTCTTATCTTTCATTGCATTGAAAATGATAATCCATTTTGTGTTTGGATAAATTTCACCGAGAAGTTCAACGGTTGAATCCACAGCATCAGGATTATGGGCACCATCGATGATTATCGGTGGATTATCCCTGATAGCCTCGAAGCGACCAAAAAGACCTGTATTGGTTCGAACTTTTTTGATGCCTTCGATGATTGTTTCTTTTGTGATTTTAGTAAAACTTTTAAGAATTTCGGATGTTACTATTGCTGTCGAAATATTATCAATTTGGTGCTTACCAATTAGAGGGCTTTCGATGTAGTATTCACTATTCTCGAAGGTTGAAATTGTTGCTTTCATAATTCGAGGGGAAATGTCAATTATTTGGCTGGAAGTTAATTTATTAACGAAAAAGATGTCGGTTCGGAATCGATTCAATTTAAGAATTGTATCATATACCAATTTTGGATTTTTGGCGATAACAGCGGGACGGTTTGGCTTGATTATTCCTGCTTTTTGGGTTGTAATTTCCTCGATTGTTCTACCAATATATTCCTCGTGGTCGAAGTCAATTTTGGTGATGACCGAGACGAGCGGAGTGATAACATTGGTTGCGTCGTGTAATCCGCCGAGCCCTGTTTCGAGGACCCAAATGTCTATTCCTTGATTTGCAAAGTACTCGAAAGCAACAGCAGTAGTTATTTCGAAAAATGTTGCTTCAATATCTTTGCCGATATCCAAATATTTTGCAACCAAATGCTCTAAATCGGAGTCGGGAATGGGCTTGCCATTAATTTTAATTCTTTCGTTGAAAGAGTAGATGTGAGGCGAGGTGTATAAGCCTGTTCTGTAACCCGACTCTTGAAGTATTGATGCAAGCAACGAGGAAACACTTCCTTTGCCGTTTGTGCCTGCAATATGTATTGCTCTTAACTTCTCGTGAGGATTACCTACTTTTTTCAAAAGGGCAGAAATTCTCTCCAAGCCGGGTTTTATCCCGAAACGACGTAAACTGTATAATTTTTCTAATAGTATTCTATCCATAAACGATTTACAGAACTTCTCTTCTTATTGGATAATTTTTTCTTAAATAATCAAAATATTGAGATTTCTCTTCGGGATTTCTAAACTGAAGAATTTTTTTAAATTTTTCGAAATCCTCGAGTAGTTGTCGTGATTGATTTATCTTGTTGTAAACTTCTGCGAGTGATTTAATGTTTTGCAAATCTATTGGTTTGTATTGTTTGAGTTCATTATCGAGTAATGTAGTGTCGAAATTGATACCAAAGAATTTGGAGAATTCCTCAATCATTTTCTTTGTTCCTCTTAGTTTTCCCTCATAAGAATAGCCTGCAATGTGTGGTGTTGCAATTAAGCAGTGTTCAATCAGATTAGTATTAATTCTTGGTTCATTTTCCCACACATCGATTACCAATGCGAGTTTTTTCTTTTTTTTTTGTTTGAGTAATTCCTTTTCATCTACAACTCCACCACGCGAAGTGTGAATAAACAAGGCATTTTCCGACAGCAAGTGCAGGTTCCGATTATTCACCAAATAATGTGTTGGATATTTTCCTGTGAAAGTCAACGGGACGTGGTTTGTTAGGATTTTTACATTGCTAATGACTTCCGAAAGTTCACAATATTCGCAATAATCAGGGAAGTTTTCTGCTTTTCCTTCTTCAATCATCTCCTTTAAAGGCGGGTCATTGATTAATATTTTTAGCCCTAGGAGATTTGAATATTTAGCAACGAGCCTTCCAATGTTTCCATAGCCAATGATTCCAATTGTTAAGCCTTGAATTTCTATTCCATAAGTTAAATGCCAATGAAGGATTGAAAATATAACATATTCGGCAGCGGAATTTGCATTGCATCCTTTTGCGTCTGTAAAATAGATTCCTTTTGCTTTGAGGTAGTCAAGGTCGATGTGGTCTATTCCAGATGTAGCACTTCCAACAAATCTAACGCGTGTTCCTTCGAGGAGTTCTTTATTTACTTTTGTGGTAGAACGAGTGAATAATGCTTCACAATTTGATGATATTAAGTCGTCTCTTTTAAGGTTTCTTCCAGAATAAACTATTACTTCGGCTTTTTGCCGAAGCAAATCTGGAAGAACTGGTATTTGACTATCGCAGAAAACAACCATAAACAAAAAAACAAAATTAATCAAAATTGGCTTGCTGTTGAGTAAGTAAAGATGTTTGATAGAAAAGTATTAGATTTTTTTTAATTTAATATTTGTTAATGTTGGGTTAATAATGGATTGGTTCGAAAGATTAATAGATGCCTTTATTTGGATATCATTGCTGATGAGTGTAGTTCAGGTTTATTTACAGACGAATAAAATCTGGAAAAGAAAACACGAAAGGGTAGTTGCCGAAAGCCAATCAATTGCTGGATTATCATTGTTAATATTGAATTGTCTTATTTGGCTGATTTCTTATATAATGAAAAATGATATCGAAAGTATCATTGATACTTCTTTGATAATTGCTCAGGCTATGGTTTTCCTTTTGGTTGGTACTGGACTTTGGGTGCGGGGTCAAAGAAAGATGGGTTTTTGGCGACTTGTTAAACAAGCAATAAGGATAGAAAAGAAAGAAGCAAATTATTTGTTGAAAAGATTTTTTAAGCCACAAAATGCTGAAATCATAATCGATATTCTTCACAATCTTGCAATGATTGATGAAGAATTTGACGAGCGAGAGAAAAAGTTGATTGAATTTTTCGCTATGGAATGGAATATTCCCTATTCTGCGGAAACAAAGAACAAAGAAAGAAAGCAAAGAGTCGTTCAAAATAAATTTGTTGATTTAAGAAATAAACTTTTAGATTATTTGAGTCGTGACCCGCCAGTTGAACAAGTTGCTCAGCTAAAGGACTTAATTAACGAAATGATTTTGGCAGATGAAAAAATTACCTCGGAGGAGAAGCTTGTTTCAGGTGAGTTGCTCGGCATAATCGATTCATATCTGCAAGAGGAAGAGAGGAAAGATGTTTATCAGGTAATAATAGTTCCGCAAAATCCCAATCAGGAGCAGAAAATTAAGGAACTGCTTCCCGACAGCGAGAGCATCGAAACATTTGGCGGTATTGTTTATTCTGTGGGGTCTTTCTATTCAAAGGAATTCGCGGAAATGGTTTGCCAACGCTTCCGAAAGATGAATTTCTTTGCAATCGTTTATAACCTCGAAGATATAATTAAAACTCAGAACAATATGAGTTCTTAATTTTTACTTTTCAAAGTTATTTAATGAATCAAATATTTTCGCGTGCAAATCGATTATTTATCTGATTTTGGAAATTATTATGAAAACGTTTTCTTTCGTTGGCATATTTCTTTTGCTTTGTGTGAGCATTTCCTCCTCTCAATGGGAAAAGGTCAAGAATATTCCACCGCCATACCATAACTCATATTGGTTAGAGATATATTTTCTTCCTAATAATCCAAATTATGGTTGGGTGTGTGGCTACGATGGAAGAGTTCTACGGACGACTGATGGAGGAAAAACTTGGCAAGGGACAACAATCAGAGGTGCTTATCAGTTGGAGCATATTCACTTTGCCGACGAAAAATATGGGTATACATCTGGAATTGGAACAGATGGTTTAGGCAAAATATACAAAACAACTGATGGTGGAATGACTTGGTTTAATATTACTCCAAATAGAGCCGAAGACTTGTGGGGAAATTGGTTTGTCGACCGTGATTATGGGATTGTGGTTGGTGGAGGATGTATTACTCCGCAGAGGTTTTTTGTTACAACTAATGGCGGAATGTCGTGGGATTATATGTACGAGGTAGACTGGTTCCCCAATTCTGGTCTAACCGATGTGATTTTGTATTCTCGGAATGGCTTAGGATATGCTACGAGTAGTGGGTATATCTGGAAAACCACAGATGGAGGTAAAAGTTGGACTTTATTCAGTCGCTCTGGTGACAACGATTGGCAGGAAGATTTATGGATTAATGGAAACACTATAATAGTTCCGTACTCAACTGGATGCGGGGGCGAAGGTGGTACTGGTGGAGTTCGTTCTTCGAAAGACCTTGGCAAGACCTGGAAGCAATTCCCAACAGGAACATCAATGTTTGGAGCTTTCCTTCACGATCCTTTACGAGGTTGGGTTTGTGGATGGAATAGAGCTGTCTATTATACCTCTGATGGGGGTGATACTTGGACTTTAATGAATTGTGGAATCGATGCTGATGTTTCGCTCGACGATTTCTGGTTCGTAAACGATACATTAGGTTGGGTTGTTGGAAAGGGAATATACAAGTTTGTGGGTATAAAAAAAGTTGTTTCTAAAATTCAAGTTTTGCCCGATTCTATTGCTTGCGAAGGCGATACAATAATACTTCGTGCTGCAAATGACGCTAAATTTTATTCTTGGTCGAACAATGCTGTAAGCCGTGAAATCAAGGCAACGAAAAGCGGTGTATATGAATTAATTTCTTGGGATAGCGATTGTGATTCCATTGTTCCAGCGTCAGTTAGGATAACTTTCCATCCCAAGCCAGTTGTCAAGTTGTCTTTGCAGGGTCGAATTCCGTTGTGCGAAGGTGATACTATTCCTTTGTGGGTCGCTAATCCGAACGGTACAATTCTTTGGTCAAACGGTTCAAGCAACGATACGATATTTGTTTACGAACCAAAGCGTTTTGTGGCTTATGTCACAAATCAATTTGGGTGTAAAGACAGTGCTTTTGTCGAATTTTATCTTGTCCCTCGACCTAAGATACAAGTTACAGGTCGACTTGACATTTGCGATGGCGATTCTGTGATTTTGAATATTCCGGGTAATAATTTACAAGTGGAGTGGTTTAGAGATTCTGATGCAAATGTGATTTATCGTGGAAATAGGTTTGTTGTTTACAAAACGGGTAGATATTTTGCAAAAATTCAAACACAGGAAGGATGTTCTTTTGTCTCCGATACGATAACTGTAAATGTTCGACAAGAAACAAATGCTTTCGAGGTGTTGCTTTCGGGAAATCCACAAATTATAGAATTTGATAGTACAAAAGTCAGAAATTTAAATTGTCGGAATATTCTTATTAAGAATAGATTGAATGAAAGAGTTGTCATAGATTACATTTTTCTAAGCCAAAATTTGTCATTTTCGCTTTTACCATCGCAGTTCCCAATTATTTTTGAGCCATTGGAGACAAAACAGTTCACTATTTGTTATTATCCAAATAAGTTTGGGAAAGAAGTTGATACAATGACCATTTTCGATAGATGCTGGGACCAAATTTTTATTTTGATTGGCTTTGGGATTCCCGAAAATTACTATTCGGAAAGTCTTTGCGACGTAAAGGTTTTTGGTCAAACATTTCAGTTTTCGAATAGTAGCCATAATTTCAATGAATTGCCATTCCCTAATCCATCGAGTGGAGTGGTTTTTGTGCCACTACCAATGAATGCAAATAACATTTCATTAAAAGTTTTCAATGTGCTTGGTGAACAACATAATTTCCAAATTGAAAAACTTAATATAGATGGAGTTAATTATTTCGTTTTAAATTTGAGTTCACTTTATACAGGAATGTATTTTATACAAATATATTCGGACGAGGGTTTATTGCAAACATACACGGTGTATTTGCAAAGATGAAATTGCTCGATGCTGAGTTGATTGGAAGTGCGTTTAAGCCAGAAGAATTTCCAAAAACCGATTTACCTGAATTCGCTTTTTGCGGTCGTTCTAATGTTGGAAAATCCTCATTGTTGAACACTCTTGTTTTGCGGGAAAATCTTGCCCATGTTAGTTCCAAACCGGGAAAAACACGACAAATAAATTTTTACAAAGTTGCTGGCAAATATATATTTGTTGATATGCCCGGATTTGGCTATGCTAATGTTTCAAAAGATGAGCGTCTTCGGTGGGCTGAACTGAATTATGAATACTTCAAGCGGCGAGAAAATCTTGTCTTGGTTGCTCTGCTTGTCGATTCCCGACTCGAACCACAAAAGATTGATTTAGCCCAAGTAGAATTGTTCGAGGAACTTCGTAGAAATTATTTGATTGTTTTTACCAAAACCGATAAAATAAGCGAAGATTTGTTGAAGAAGAGAATCAAAGAATTTGAGTTTTTGTTGCAGTATTGCAATTTTTTGATTGAATTTTTGCCCTTTTCTGCTGTTACGAAGCGTGGAAGGGAAGAACTACTGGCTCTAATTAGAAAATTTGCTGAAAAAGAAAAAATGCTCAAATGAATGCACAACAGAAGACGGAACGAAAAAGAAGGTGGCTCGCTTGGCTTTGGAAAATTCCAATTTTGGTTGTTTCCCTCTTCTTGTTTTTGCTTTTGTTACTTGCTTTAACTTTGACTTTCGACTTTTCCAAAAATCTTTTGCTGAATGGCTTGGTTTCGATAGCAAACGATGAACTTGAAGCCAAAGTTTCTTTTGACAATGCAAGACTGAATATTTTTAAAGGGATTATCATAGATAATCTACTGCTTAAATCGAATCGGAACGACACAATTCTTTTTGTTCCAAAGGCACGAATCGATTGGGATTTAAGTCCTTTGAATCGAAGAATCATTTTCGTCAAATTCGTTGAATTGCAAAAACCAAAGATAAATTTGGTCAAAGAATTTGGCGATACACTTTGGAATTTTGAAAGAATTGCAAAGAAGAAACCCAAAGATACTTCGACCACCAAGACAGATTTGTCCATTTTCTTGCAAAAAGTTAAAATTATTGATGGAATAGTTAACATTTGGGATAAGAATCATCGACCAAAGGCAAATACTTTCGACCCACTTTTTGCAAAAGTGCAAAAATTTAATTTCGATGGTAGCGGAAGAATTTTTTTGAAACAAAGCCAATATCTTTTTGAGGTCGATGGGTTGTCGTTCGAGGAAAATCATTCAGATTTTCATTTAACAAATTTGAGTGCTTCTGTTATTGTCGACTCATCTGCGGTAAAAGTTACCAAATTCGATTTACACACGCAGGAGACAAGTGTAAATGGGAATCTTTCAGTCTTGAAGGATGGGCTATATTTCGAAATTCAAAATTCCTCTATTAACACAAGCGATATTTTGAAGTTTGTTGATATCCCAGTGAATAATAATTCCCAAGTGAAGTTTCGAGGAAGTGCTAAAATTGGTGATACAATTTTAGTTAAGAATGCTTCGTTGGAATTCGGTTCTCGTTCAAATTTGCAACTCAATGTTGTTGTTTTTTTGAAAAATGAAACTCCCCTAATTGACATCTCACAAGTTAATGGGAATATTTATGAGCGAGAGATTCGAGATTTAATGCCTCGCATTTTCAATGACATTCCTATAAAATTTGATTTTTTTGTTCCCAACAATTTAGAGATTAAAATAAGACAAGATGGCTATTTTTTCAGTGGAAAAGCGAACTCGGGGCTTGGTAAGTTGGATTTTGATTTGACCATCGATACAAACGAAACTTTTGGATTTAACCTTCGTTTCCAAAATTTGAATTTGGGCAAAGTGCAAAATGGCTTGCCCTCGACCAATCTCGATGGGAATGCAATTGGAAACCTGTCCTTAAAGAATGGCATAAAAAGTGTATCTGGGGACATAAATCTAAATATTCAAAAGGGATGGGCAGAAATAAAAGGGTTTGAAAATTTTAAATTGATACTTAATGCAAATGCCTTGAATGGACAGGTAAGTTTAAACCAATTAAGGTTTAATTCTTTTTCAGCTCATTCTCTTGATTCAAACCAACTCGGCGAATCAAAACTTGAAGTTGTAGGTCAGGCGAATATTCAAAATTTGGATAAAATCATTTACGAAGGGAAAGTAAAGTTCGATAATTTCAATTTGAAGAACTTTTCTCAATCCGATGGAAATTTGCCTGTCAATGTTACTGGTTCGATTGACTTATATGGCGAAGGCACAAATCCAAATACAATGCTTTTGAAATTGAATGCAGATGTTCAGGAATTTGCATTTGCCGACCGTCAGCTTTTCCCATTCGCTGTTTCTTTTGATATTCAACATCAAAATCCCGAGAAGAAATCTATTCGTATCAATTCGGATATTCTGAAACTGTCGATTGAAGGGAATTATGAAATTTCATCACTTGTTGATGACATTTTGGTACAAATCGAAGCAATTGCCAGTGGCGTGGGGAACAGATTAACATCATTCTCGCAGAACAATATGACTTCTTCCGAATCTAATGAGTTCCCTACTGTAACAAAAAAGCACAGTGGGAAACAGAGCACTTTTGCTTTCAAGCCAGCAAATATTAATGCTCAATTCGAAATTAGCGACTTTTCGCTTCTTGGAGTATTACTCAACACCGATGTTTCTTTTTCTGGCTTCGGTAAATTTAATTTAAACATTTTGCCCGATTCAAGTTCTTTCGAAATCGATACTTTTCAGATTAATTTTCTAAATCTTAGTCAAGGTGGGCAAAGATATAGTTTTACCAACTCCTCAATCAAAGGTAATTTTTCGACAATTGTGAAAGATTTCAAACCCGAAATAAGGGAAGTGAAATTTTTGAGCAAGAGCGAAAGCCGTTCATATATTGGCAACTTGTTTTTGGATTATTTCGATTGCCTTTTAGTGTTGGATGGCGAAAAAATTAATTATAGTCTTTCAACGTTTTTGAATTCTACTTTTGGTTTTGACTTAAATGGGAATGCAAATTTCCTTGATGAAGGTTTAGAAATTAATTTAAATAAATTCTTGTTCAGTTATTCGAACATATTTCAATGGAGTTTAGCCAACCCAACCAAAATTCAATTGAATCCCACAGGAGTTGCTACCAATGAAATTAAATTTATCAGGGAAAATGCAGAAAATATAACCATTTCTGGTCAATACTTTTTCAATGATAGTTTACAGGCAAAGTTACGCATCGAGGATGTCCCATTGACTGATTTCCAGAAATTGTTACCGAACGATAATTCGTTATCCAAAATGCAAAAGTTCGAAGGTTTTGTTTCAAAACTGGAAGTTGAACTTTCGAATTCTCTTTCCCATCCGAACATAAATGTTTTGGTCGATGCTCGTGGTTTGAACTTCGATAATATTGATGTTGGAAGATTGAAGGTTGCCACCCATTATGAAAATCGGAATATAACAGGTAAAATCACAATAAATAGCCAAAACAATCAGCAAGTTGACATTGATATTTCGAAGTTCCCCATTGCTATCGACTTGAAAGAAGGCGATTTTAAATTTATCGAGAACGAAGAATTTCGCTCCCATATTTTTTGCAATGAGTTTAATTTATCTGTTTTTGAACCTTTGGTGGCAAGTTCGATTGAAAATATTAATGGCAAAAGCAAAATCGATGTCGATGTTTATGGTTATTTGCCCGAAGACCTTAAATTTGCTGGGGATATAGATATTTCATACTCTTCATTTACTTTGCTTGCAAATAACCTGAAGTATTATTTGAAAGGGCATATACTTTTTGATGAAAATATTATCAAATTGGACAATATATCCCTTTTAAATACCAACGAGGATTTAAAAAATGGCAGTGCATTGGTAAATGGTAAAATCCTATTCCGCAGGAACCGATTGGAGGATTTGGAGTTGAATTTGCAAAGTAAAGGGATTAAGGTTTTGAGCCAAGCATCTGCTAAATCTTTACCCGATATTTATGGCGACCTTGTGATTTCTACTTTTCCGGATGATTTGAAATTTTCAATCAAAGGGAGTGAATTAAAACTCGAGGGAAATGTAAATATTGTTCGTGGAAAATTATTTATGCCCGGAACTTTTGGAAGCGAAAGTGTCAAAGAATCCTTTGTGAAATATGAATTTTCTGGTAGCAAAAAGGAAAATTCAAAAGATTCGGTTAAATCTGCTTCAAAAGAGGAAACAAAACCTTCGAACTTAAAGATTGATATTACTGCAAGGTTCTTTAATCCAGTTGAATTGACCCTCGATATTACATCACTTGGTCAGGTTTATGCTTTGATTTCTTTGGAGGATAATTCCTCATCGATACGATATTATTCCGACCCGAAAAATAATGTTACAATGCTGGTTGGAAGTGATTTGGTCTTGCACGAAGGTTCAACCCTGAAACTTGTTAAGCTTTTCAGAACGGAAGGGAAAATTAATTTTCCAACGGGAAGAATAGATAACCCCGGTTTGGATTTCAAAGCCGAATATACTGGTCAAAGCATTTACAACGATGCAGTTAGAAATTTCAAAGTAATAGTTTATATCACTGGCACAAGGGAAAAGCCCTATTTGCGTTTTGATTATGAAATTGACGGCGAACGAGCCACGGGCGACTCAGTTAAAGTGGCACAGGATGCGATATTTCTGCTTGCCTTTGGCAGAACGAAAAGTGAATTTGAGCGAGGCGGTGGCTCGAATTTCAACATTAGCGAAGTTTCGAGCTCCGGAAGTTCAGCTTTGCTCTCGAAATTAGCCACTCAAGCACTTTCGGGTACGGGCTTTATTTCGAGCGCCGATATACTGTTGCCCTCTTCCACGGTCTCATCTTTGGATAAAGCCACTTTGCAAATGAGTGGGAGATTTTTGGGGATGACTTGGAAATTTGGGGGTACAATGGCAGACCTTTTGAACAATAATGAGTTGAGCATTGAAGTTCCAATTGGTTCAATTTTGCCTTTTTATTTCCCGAATATTATTCTACAATTGAGCCGCTCTTCAAGTTTAAGCCAAAGCATTCAAAGAAATCAAAAGGACTGGGAAATTAAGCTAAAATACGGCTCTAACTGGTAGATTTACAACAAAAAGAATACATTCAACTTTAAGCATTTCCAAAGCATAATTCCTAATTTTAATTTACATTTTTCGATTTGATTGTTTTTTACGTAAAAGGTGCAAAATGGAAACATACAACAATGGTTTTCAAGGCATAGAAACCGATTTGGTAGTTGTTGGAGCGGGCATTGCTGGTATTTCAGCAGCATTGGAGGCTGCCGAAACGGGATTCGGTGTTTTGCTCATCGAAAAGAATCCGTTCATTGGTGGTCGTGTTGCTCAACTTTTTGAATATTTCCCAAAACTTTGTCCTCCAACTTGCGGTTTGGAAATAAATATTCGCAGGCTTCGAGAAAATGAAAAAATAAAGCTGTTAACTTTAGCCAATGTGAAGAAAATCGAAAAGACAGAGAAAGGCTTGGTGTTGGAAGTTACCCAAAATCCTCGGTTTGTAAATAATCGGTGTACAATCTGTGGTGAATGTGCAAAGGTTTGTCCAGTCGAGCGACCGAACGATTTCAATTTTGGTCTGGATAAAACGAAGGCAATTTATATTCCCTACGAGAATGCATATCCCTCGAAATATGTTATCGACCCGCAGTATTGCAAATTCGACGAGTGCAAGATGTGCCTCGATGTATGTAAATATAATGCAATTGATTTTAACGAGCACAAGCAAAAGTATCGCGTCGAAGCTCGTGCCTTGATATGGGCAACTGGATGGGACCCCTACGATGCAACTCGGCTCGAAAATCTTGGCTTTGGGAAATATCCTAATGTAATTACAAATATGATGATGGAACGTTTGGCTTCACCTTTCGGTCCAACAAAAGGCGAAATAAGAATTCCCAATTTCAATATGGAGTTGAAAGAAGTAGCATTTGTGCAATGTGCAGGCTCGCGTGATGAAAATCATCTTGAATTTTGCTCAACCGTGTGTTGTCTGGCATCGATGAAACAAGCCCATTACATCAGGACCCAGTATCCCGATACAAAGATACATATTTTTTACATAGACCTACGTGCAAACGGGATTTTAGAGGACTTTTACAATCGCACCAAAGCTGACCCATTGATTGAGTATCATCGTGGAAAAGTTGCAAAAGTTTGGCAAAATCCCCAAAATAAGAGGCTTGTAGTCGAAGCCGAAGACACACTTTCGGGTGTTCTTACCAAAAAAGAGGTTGACCTTGTCGTGCTTGCCACTGGTATGCAGCCAACCACATCGAAGAAGATTATTCCACTGGATAATATTATTGACGATAATGGCTTTGTTCGCAACGAACTCGACGGAGCTATCATTGGATGTGGAACTTGTGTTAGTCCAAAAGATGTTGCATCTGTTGTTCAAGAAGCAACAGGTGCTGCAATGAAAGCAATTGTGAAAATTAAGGAGGCACAATAATGGCGACAGGAGAAAAATTAGGAGTGTATATTTGTAGCGGTTGTGATATTGGCGGAGCAGTTGATTGCGAAAAGATTGTTGCTGATGTTGAAAAAGAGTTTAACCCCGCTGTTTGCAAGATTAACAATTGGGTATGTAACGAAAAATTTGTTGAGCAAATCAAGAACGAAATCAAAGAGAAGGATTTGGACCGCGTGGTCATTGCTGCTTGTTCTCCTCGTTTTTTAAGCGATTTATTCAATTTTGGGAAAGTTGTTGTCGAAAGAGTAAATTTGCGTGAGCAAGTTGCTTGGACCCATAAACCTATGGATGAGAATACCCAAGAACTTGCTCTGGATTATGTCAAGATGGGAATTTTGAAGGCGTTGAATTCGCAATATCCTGAGCCGCTTGTGTTGGATATAAATTCCACCATTCTTGTTGTTGGCGGCGGAATTACTGGCTTGACATCTGCTCTTGCCTGTGCAAATTCAGGATATAAAGTCATCCTTGTGGAAAAAGAAAGTGAATTGGGCGGATTTTACAAAAAACTTCATAAGATTGCACCTCAAAAATATCCATATTTGCTATTAGAGCCCAATACAATAGATGAGACAATTTCTAAAGTCGAAACTCATCCGAATATCCAAGTTTTAAAAAATTGTGTGATTCAGAAGATTTCGGGTCAACCCGGAATGTTCGATGTTGATGCTTCGGTTAATGGCAATTTGATACAATTCCAAGTCGGTGCAATTATTCAAGCTACCGGTTGGAAGCCCTATGACGCAACAAAACTTTCCCATCTTGGTTATGGGAAGTTCTCCAATGTTTTGACAAATATTGAATTCGAAGAACTTGTTCGAGACAACAAAGTTGCAGAAAAATTCAACGGAAAACCTATACAAAGTATCGTATTTGTGCAATGTGCAGGTTCAAGGGATAAGGACCACTTGCCCTACTGCTCATCGTATTGCTGTTCAGCTTCGTTGAAGCAGGCACTTTATGTTCGTGAATTGTATCCAAATGCAAAAATCTACATAATTTACAAAGATATACGAACTCCTGGCAATTATGAAATTTTCTACAAGCGAGTTCAGAGCGAGGATAACATATTTTTGACGAAAGGAGAGATAACCAATCTTTCGGGCAATGGAAATGGCAAAATTGATTTAGAAATTGAAAATACTTTGCTTGCTCCGAAAATCAAAATTCAAGCAGATTTGGTTGTGCTTGCCACAGGTATGGTTCCCTCGACATTTGTAAATGTTGAGGATTTGGCGGAGCAAGCCGCTACAACAGCCGATGGGAAGAAAGTTGCTGCTGGGGCAGAAGTTGGAGCCAAAATACTGAACTTGACATACAGGCAAGGGACCGACTTACCCACGCTCAAATATGGCTTTCCCGATTCACATTACATCTGCTTCCCATACGAAACGCGAAGAACTGGAATATACGCTGCTGGAACAGTTCGGGCACCAATGGATGGTGTAAGTTGCAAGAACGATTCTTATGGCGCAGCATTGAAGGCAATTCAGGTTATCGAAAACGTTAAATTGGGCAGGGCTGTCCATCCCCGAAGCGGCGATACTTCGTATCCCGATTTCTTCTTGCAAAGATGTACGCAATGCAAGCGCTGTACAGAGGAATGTCCTTTTGGAACTTTGGACGAAGACGATAAGGGAACTCCCAAGCCAAATCCCAACCGATGCCGTAGGTGTGGAATTTGTATGGGCGCCTGTCCCGAGAGAATCATAAGTTTCAAGAATTATTCACCGCAAATAATTTCTTCGATGATTAAGTCCCTGGAAATTCCCGAGAGCGAAGAAGAAAAACCCCGTATTCTTGCTTTCCTTTGCGAAAACGACGCATATCCTTCTCTCGATGTGGTTGCAAGGAAAAAGATACAGTATTCACCATACATTAGAATCATCCCTGTTCGTTGTCTTGGTTCAGTAAATATTATTTGGATTGCCGATGCTTTATCGATGGGATACGATGGGATAATTTTAATAGGCTGTAAATATGGTGAAGATTATCAATGCCATTTCATTCGTGGTAGCGAGCTTGCAAATAAGCGAATGGAAAATGTTCAGGAAAAATTGAAACAATTAGTGCTCGAACCAGAAAGAGTAGAGTTCCATACACTTTCAATCGATGAATTCGAGCGTATCCCCGAAATCTTTAATCAATTTGCTGAAACTATCGAAAAGCTCGGTCCTAACCCATACAAAGATATGTGATTTAGAGCGAAAAAAGCAAAAGACTTTGCTACTTTAGAGGAACGAGAAACTGTTGCTACTTGGTGAAGACATCGGATGTTTCGTAAACATCCGATGTCTGGGAAAATCAACGAAAGTTACAGCCCTTTGTTCAAGGAATTCAAGCAAAAGCATTTATTGATGAACAAAGAGTTTTTTTCACTTTTGTGCTAAAGACATCGGATGTTTCGCAAACATCCGATGTCTGATAAAATCAACGAAGGTCTACAATCAATCCCTTGTTCAGGAGTGGCAAGCAGAAACAGAAAAGGGCGAACAAGGAGTTGTTTAACCACTGCACAGAAAACATCCGATGTTTTACAAACATCCGATGTCTTGCAATTCATTATATATTTTTCTCAAGATGCTGTCCCCAAAAAGTTATTTCTTGCTTTTTGCAATGAATCTTCAGATTGAAATGTAATTGTCGTAGGGCAGATTCGCCCTACATACTTTGGAAGGGTGATGAAAAGAAAAATTATTTTTTGTTCAAAAATTTCTTGACTGTTTTTACAAAGCTTTCAATATCGAATGGCTTGGAGAAGTAGTAATCGAAACCTTTTGCAAGGCAATCTTCTCGGGTAAATATCCCAATGTATGCTGTAATAGCAATTACAGGAACACTTTTGTATTCATCGAGTGAACGCAGTCGCGAAAGAAATTCGAAACCATTTTTCCCAAATGGCAAATTTAAATCGACAACGAACAGGTCGTAGCGGTTTGTTTTTAGTTTTTCCCAAGCCGAAATTGCATCACTTACAACGTCGACGTTGATATCCTCATCCATAAGTATTTTTCGCATAAGAAGAATGTTGGCAAGGTCGTCTTCGATTACGAGTACATTTTTTGGCATACCGCCTCCTTTTATTTATTTGAATTAAATCTAACTGGCAATTCCACCACAAAAGTGCTTCCCCGATTTAGTTCGCTTGCGACGGAGATGTTCCCACCAAGAATTTCGGTAAACTTTTTTGCTATGGTTAATCCAAGCCCCCTTGGCCCTCGAATTCTCGGGACACTCCTTGGCTAACTTGGTAAAATTCTTTCCAAATTAAATCTATTTTATCTGATGGTATTCCTATTCCTGTGTCAGAAACAATAATTTTTGCATATTCTTCTTTCTCCTTTTGTTCAATTTTTACTTTAACGTCAATTTTCCCTTCTCTTGTAAACTTAAATGCATTGCTAATAAGACTGGAAACAATCGAACGAACCATATATTCATCAAGGTAAACAATGTATGTTTCGAAATCACTATTGAAACTAACTTCGACTGGTTTATCTGGGTTAAATTTTTTGTGTAGTTCCACAAATTCGCGAACTGTATCGACAATGTCGAATTCTCTTGGTAGGGGTTTCAAAAAGCCCGTCTCTATCTTGGAATAATCGATAATTGAACTAACAGTATAAAGCAAGCGTGAGCCACTTTGATAAATAATTCCGCCTATTTCACGAATTTCGGGGTCATATTCTTCATCCATAAGAACGTATGACCAACCTAAAATACCATTCAATAGTGTTCGGAATTCGTGGCTAAAGTTCATCAGCAAGTAATTTTTAAAAGCGTTTAACTCTTCCGATTTTTCTTTTGCTTCTTTTAATTGTTGTATATATATTTTTTCCTCGGTAATATCGTCTTTGAGACCAATAAAGCTAAATATTTTTTCATTTTCAATAAGTGGATAGACTATTACTCTGAACCATTTTTCCAAGCCATCTTTGGTTTTGAAATTGATTTCGTTGGTCCAACGTTCTCCAGCTTTTAGTTTGTCCCATATAGCATCGTAATTTTCAAAATACTTTTCACCAAGCAGTTTTTTATGAATATCAACAATATGCTTTCCTAAACAATCTGATTTATTGCAGTTAAGGAATATTTCCATTGCAGGGTTAAAAAACATTATTTTTCCATTTAAATCGGCAACAAAAACGCCGACGGGCACTTGTTCAATTGCCATCAATAATTTTTTCAAATGGAGTTCAAGTTTCTTCAAACTTGTAATATCGCGTCCTATCCCGACAATACCAACAATATTCCCACTCTCATCCCTTAATGGTGAGATACGGGTTTGGAAATAATATGTTTCGCCGCCCAAAGTTTTTGACCATTCGTAGAGCAGGCTTTCGCCTTTAAGGCATTTTTCCTGCATCTCGATGTGGATTTTGCCTTCTTCGGCGCCAAATATTTCCAAAGCTGTTTTACCCAAGAAGTCTTCCACTTTTAAGCCCCAATTTTGAACCCATCTGCCGTAAAGTCCAATTTGCCGATGACTTGTGTCGAGAGTGTAAACAATATCGTCCATCGAGTTTACTAATGTTCTAAATTGCTCTTCGCTTTCTTTTAGGGATTTTTCCCAATTGTGTCGTTCAGTAAGGTCTACGGCAACGCCAACAGCTGCGACGACATTCCCGTCGGGTCCTAAAATCGGGCTGGCAGTTACGCTAACCCAGAAGTTCCTTCCGTCTTTGCTACGGTTTTGGAGTTCACCGCGCCATGTTGTTTTGTTAGCGATATTTGAAAGAATCTCCTCGTCAATTTTGTTGTTTAAATAATCCTTTGTTCTAATGATTGAAATATGTTTGCCTTGAACCTCTTCGAGTGCATAACCATAAAGATTTTCGAAAGCTTTATTGACATAGATTATATTGTTGTTCAAATCAGTAATTATAACTGCTTCGCCAATTGAGTTAAGCGCCTGTGCAAGCTTCAGAATTTCATTATATTGTGGTTTGCGTTCGCTAATATCCCTGACAATAGCCAAAAGATTGACTTTCTTTCCAATTTGAATCTTGTTTAAAGTAACTTCACATTCAAATTCTCTGCCGTTCAGAGTTTTGTGTACCCATTCAAAGCGTAGTTCTTCCCCGCGATATGCACGTTCAATGTAATTGATTGCTTTTTTACGGGAAAGTTGCCCATCAGGTTGATATTGTGGAGAAAATTCATAAGGTGCTCTGCCGATAATATCTTTCCTTTCGCATTCGAACATCTTCAATGTAGCGAAGTTGCAATCAATAAAAGAGTCGGCAGCCATAAGGAAAATTGCATCCGAAGATGCTTCGAATAGTGTTCTGTATTTTCTTTCGCTCTCTTTAAGTTGCTCTTCAATTTTTTTCCTGTCCGTAATGTCGACGATGTATCCTTCCAAGGCAATTACTTTTCCTTTTTCATCGTAAATGCCACAACCCTGTTCGAAAACCCAACGAATCTCCCCACTTTTGGTTATAATTGGGTATTCATCTTGGAAAACTTCGTGTTTACTTAAAATAATTTGCCATTTAACCCACAGGCGTTCTTGATGGTCTCTATGAATTAAGTCATTGAACGAAAGGACCTTGTTCCCAATTACTTCTTCGGGTTTGTATCCTGTGATTTTGTAGAAATTGTCGCTTAGATATTCCATAGTCCAATAGCGGTCCTTCTTGCAACGATAGACAAAGCCGGGGAGGTTGCTCAAAAGGGTAAAGTAGAATCGTTCCTTTTCGCGAATTTCTTTCTCGATTTGTTCTTTCTCGCGTTCAGTTTTGATTGTGTAAAGCGAAAGCAAAATATCGTCGGCTAATTCACGGAGCAGATTAATCTCTTCGGTAGAAAATTGTTCAGACCACTTAGAAAATATAAGAAGATAGCCAAAATTTTCTTTACGATGGGCGATTGGTAATATTATTCCAAAATATTTCACGCCATCGAATACTTCGAAAAACTGAGAGAATTTTTGTTTTATTTTGGGTAACTCTTGAAAACGAACGAGGCGTTTTTTCCCTTCTTGTTCCAAAAAAATTCTTAAAGAATCCTCATTTGGCTCAAACTCTAAATTAACCTTATCTTGCGAGGCGTAGAAGATTTTCTTAGAAGTTATTTCGGGCGAAGTAATAAGGATAGCAGCGAAAAGGTAATCCATCGTTTCGGTTAGTATTTTGCAAGATTGGTCGAGTATCTTTTCGGCGTCTCGCTCAAGATATAAGAATTGATTTAGGTTCCTAATTGATTTCAGTATTTGATTAAAATGAATAAGTTTTTTTTCTTTCAAAACATTTTCTGTAACATCTTTGGCAAAGTGAAGTATGTATTTAAGTTTGTTTGAACCATTGTATATTGGAGTACAATTCAAAATGAAATACTTTTCGCCAATTTTTGTGTTCATCTGGTAAAAATTCGAATGGGGGTTTGGTTCTTTTAGGATTTGATTAGCAGGACAAAATTTAGGAATACTTTCCAGATGTGTGCAATTGAAATAATTATAACAGAAATGCTCCCCTTCGCTAAGTTCGTTAACTGAAAATTCATTCCGTGCTTTTTCATTAAGAAAAATTACCTTACCGCTTGGGTCGGAAATACCAAAAAGGTCATCCACGAAATCCAAGATTTTGGCTTTTTCAAGCAGTTCCCCAAAATTTTCATCCTTTTCCATAAAATGCCTTTTTGTTATGTTTCAAATATAGTAAAAAATTTCAAACAAATTTTGTTAAAGTTAAATTTAGAAAAGATGTTATTTTAAACTGCAAGAGATGTTGTTTTCTCCCTGCACAAAAGACATCGGATGTTTCGTAAACATCCGATGTCTGGGAAAATCAACAAAGTTTTACAATCAATCCTTTGTTCAGCAGTGGATTGCAGAAGCAGAAAAGGGTGAACAAGGGGCTGTTTCCCCTTGCACAAAAGACATCGGATGTTTCGCAAACATCCAATGTCTGGGAAAATCAACAAAGTTTTACAATCAATCCTTTATTCAGCAGTGGATTGCAGAAGCAGAAAAGGGTGAACAAGGAGCTGTTTAACCTCTGAACAAAAGACATCGGATGTTTCGCAAACATCCGATGTCTGGAAATCTTTCAGGAAACCGATTTAAAATGTGTATTAAAAAAAGGAACCCAACATTGCGTTGGGCTCCAGCGGATTGAAATAGTTCTTCACTTTTGGGATAGCCCAAATTTTCGTTTATTTTATTCCAAACGGTTCGAGTAAAAATCTTACATTTTGATTAATTGCATTCCTTCTTGGATAACCTTTCGAACGTGTTCAACGGATTTATGGAGTAATTCTTTTTCTTCTTGGCTTAGTTTCAGTTCAATAACTTTTTCGCAGCCGTTTTTGCCAAGAACAACAGGAACGCCAACGACAACATCGGAATAGCCATATTCTCCTTCGAGCATAACCGAGCAGGGCAAAATTCTCTTCTGGTCTTTAACAATTGATTCCACCATTTGGACAACTGCTGCTGCAGGAGCGTAATAGGCACTTCCCGTCTTCAAGTAGGAAACAATTTCGCCACCACCGCCAGCAGTTCTTTTAACAATTGCCTCCAACCTGTCGGGTGGAATAAGGTCGGTAACTGGAATTCCTGCAACCGTCGTAAATCTTGGCAATGGAACCATCGTATCGCCGTGCCCACCGAGTATAAGCCCTTGAATGTCTTGCATCGAAACGCCAAGTTCCATCGAGATGAAAGCACGATAACGAGCAGTATCCAAAATCCCTGCCATTCCAAACATACGGCTACGCGGCAAACCTGTAATCTTCATCGACATATAAGTCATAACATCAAGCGGATTCGAAACGATTATGTAATAAGCATTTGGAGAATATTGGAAGGCTTGTTTGATACAAGATGAAACAATTTCGGCATTTGCAACTAATAGGTCGTCGCGAGACATTCCGGGTTTACGAGCCATTCCAGCTGTCTGAATAACAATATCAGAATCTTTTGTTTGTTCATAAGAATTTACGCCATAGATTTTAGTATCTGAGCCAAAAATAGGCATCGACTCATACATATCGAGAGCCTTGCCTTGCGGGATGCCTTCGAGAATGTCGACGAGGTAAATTTCGTTGGCTAACTCTGCATTTGCAAGGAGCTGGGCAGTAGTTGCCCCAACATTTCCAGCACCAATTACTGTGATTTTCATAACATCATCCTTTCAAAAGTTTAACAAAATAAACAAAAAGCCCACGAGTTTGGCTCGTGGGCGGGAAATTATTGAGCAGCTTCAACAATCTTGCGATAACTTGCAGTTGTAAGCGATTTCGGTCGGGTGATTGGATAGCCCATAGCCCGAGCGACAACGGCTTGTGAGCAAATACCTAATGCACGGGAAATGCTAAATAGCACAGTGTAGTAACTAAATTCAGTAAGTCCATAGTGATATAGTAATGCGCCAGAAGCAGCATCGACATTGGGCCATGGGTCTTTAATCTTTTGAATTTGTTTCAAGACATTAGGCACAACTTCGTAAACAAGAGCAACTGTCTTGAACACTGGGTCTTCGGGGAAGTATTGCTTGCCAAATGCTAAGAATGCATCAAAGCGTGGGTCAGTTATACGCAAAACAGCGTGTCCATAGCCCGGAATAACACGACCAGCGTTTAACGTATCCCATGCATATTTTTCGAGTTGTTCGTGGGAAGGAACACCACCGAATTTTTCAAGAACACCAAGAATCCAGGCAAGGCACTCTTGGTTTGCAAGCCCGTGGAGAGGACCAGCCAATCCGTTTAATCCACCAGAAAGAGCATAATATAAGTCCGAAAGAGCAGAGTTGATAGTTGCTGCCGAGAAGGCACTAACGTTACCACCTTCGTGGTCGCAGTGGAGGGTAAAGTACAAACGCATCAATTTCGAAAGCTCTTCATTTGGGTCGGGCAAGCCAATCATATGAACAAAGTTTTTCGCCCAGTCGGCATTTTTGTCGCTTTCAATCCGTGGACCTTTGTTGAAACGTTTCCTATACACATAGGCGCCAATAGCCGGGAGTTTAGCAATTATGTTGATAAGGTCGTCGTAGGTGGCTTCCCAATATTCGTCCTTTTTCATACCTTCGGCATAACGTTTGGCGAAAATCGATTCTCTTTGCATTACAAGGATTGCGGTATTGAACATTGCCATTGGGTGGGAGTCGGCGGGCATTGCGTTCAAAACATCCCAAACATATTGAGGAACTTCTTCGTGGGCTTTTAGTTCGGCTTGTAAATCTTTCAATTCATCAGCCGTTGGAAGCTCACCTGTCAGAAGTAGCCATAGGATTTCTTCAGGTAGCTTATCGACCAAATATTTTAGCTCAATGCCGCGAATAATCAAACCTTTGTCGGGGGGAACTTCGCTTGTGTCGCAAACCAAACATTTAACGCCTCGCATTCCACCGTATGCTTGAGCAAGGGTAACTTGTGAGACAACTTTGTCGCCATATTGCTTCACAAAGGCTTGAATTTCTTGGCGCAATGGTGGGAAAATTGTTGCTAACTTTTCTTTAAGTAGAGACATAACACACCTCAATTTGTTGTTAATAATTTTTCTTTTTTATTGCTCTTTTGCGCAAAGAGCAAATAGCAATTTATAAATTTTGTCCTTTTTGTGGATTGCTTTTAGTTTAGAAATTTTAAATAATCAAGGAAAATCGAAAATTTGTATCAAATTTGTTTTAAAACAAAACATTTTAGATTTCGTTAAATATATTTTTAACAAGGTTGAAAATATGGCAAACATAAAAATTTTTAGAATTAGCATTTTCGCATTGATTGGGTTTCTCTTTGTGAATGGTTTTGGATACCTTTTTGCCCAGAACAATTATCGTTTGTTAACCGAGCAAAGTAAGATTAAGTGGATAGGCAAGAAGTTTCTTGGGGCTCATTGGGGTTGGGTTAAATTCCGTTCCGGTTCTATTGAATTCGATGGGAATAAAATTATCTCGGGTAATTTCGAAGTAGATATGAACACAATTGAAAATGAGGATTTGAAGGAAAAGGAATATAGAGATAAATTAATTAGACATTTGAAAAGCGACGATTTCTTCTCTGTGGCTAAATTCCCGACAGCAAAATTTGTTATTACCCACTCTACACCAATCAAGAATGCAAAAACAGGTGAGCCAAATTACGCAATAACTGGAAAGATGACTATAAAGGGAATAACTCAAACTATCTCCTTCCCTGCAACAATCAATGTTCAAGGAAACAAGATTCAGGGTAAAGCTACATTAGAAATAGACCGAACTAAATTCGATGTTCGCTACGGCTCTGGGAGCTTTTTCGACAATCTCGGCGACAATGTCATCTACGACAATTTCACTTTGGAATTAGATTTGTATTTTGAAAAGTAAATAATTAGCAGTTCATAACCCTTTTCCAAAAGCTTGAATTGAATTTATTGTCTTTGAATCTTAGGAAATCGTTTATCATTGGGAATGAAGCCCTAAAAGTTTCGGGCTTCATTCTTGAATCCTTTGCAGGGTATATTCTTCCCCCCGCTCCTATTACGATTTCATCTAAATAATCTAATTTTTTCAATAAGTCTCGGTCGAAAGCAAAGTCTATGGCAAGAGTAAATCCGGACTGTGTAAAGGAAAGTAAACCGGGACTTGGGAAATCGCCAAAACTTTTAAGCACGGTCAGAAATGAACTCAAGCCCAATCTTTTTATTGTGTTCGTGATGAGCTTCAAATTTTGTAGCGATTCTTCAAAAGGAATTACAAATTGATACTGAACAAAACCCTTTTTGCCGTAAAGCAAATTCCAATTGCTTACGAAGTCGAGAGGGTAGAAAAATGGTTCATAATGTGTGATTTGTTCTTTTCTCTTCTCAAATTGCTTTGAATAGTAAAGAGCATTAAAAAAGAAAATTGTTGTATCATTGATAAAAGAAAAAGGTGGGGTGAAAGGAATAGAAAGTGGCTTTTTGGGTTGTAGAGGCTTGGAATCAATAGCAATGTGATTTGCTCTTTGAAAAATTCCGCAAACATTGTTTAAGCCACCGTTTGTCAAATCGACCCACGCAACAGTATATTCAAATTTTTTTTCGGAAATTGTGTTTATTTCAAAAAATTCTTCAAGCGAGTTGAATTTGATGAGTTCGAGATGTAGATATTCGCTTGGAATTCTTTTGAGTTTTATTTCTGCCCAAAGGATTAATCCAGTTAATCCTAATCCACCAATTGTTGCCCGAAAAAGCTCAGGATTTTCTTTGTCGGAGCAGATATAGATTTTTCCGTCTGACCTTAGCAGAGCAAGTTTAGAAACGAATTTTCCGAAACTACCGCTTTTGTGGTGATTTTTCCCATGAACATCGTTTGCAATTGCTCCGCCAATTGTGATATGTTTAGTTCCGGGCGTGACTGGAAGGAAAAAGCCCTGTGGAACAATTAGACGAAGAATTTGTTCAAGAGTTACACCGCTTTCGCATACGAGTATTCCATTTTCCCTATCGAAATTAAGGAAATGATTAAGTGCAGTTGTATCCAGAAGACAACCTTCGTTGTTTAAGCAAACGTCGCCATAGCTTCTTCCCTTTCCATAAGGAAGCACGGAAAAGGGTAACTTGCTGAAATCAATGTCATCAGCCCAATAAATTTTTTGGACACATTTTGGTTTCGATTTTGGGTAAAGTCCCCATGAAGTATATTGTTTCATAAAAGTGTTGCCATTAACCATATTGCAATAATCAACAGGATTAGGAACAAAGAAAAAGGATTTTTAACGGATGTTAAAATTGGGTCGAACTCGGCTTTGCCTTTGCTTGCTAAGAACCAGAGATTAATATTCCAAAGCAACAGCAAAAAAGCATCGAACCAAAGTAGTTCTGGTGATTTGTATAATTGTAAAACTTTTTCGCTATTAATGTAAAGAATAGAGATGATAATCGAGGCAAAACTGCTATTTAGTCCAATGTTTTGAATGATGGAAATAGAATCGGATTTGTAGGGTCTGCCAAGAGTTTCTATATCTTTATCGGAGATTAGCGAGAGTTCTGTAAATCTTTTCAAGCCCGCCAACGACAGGAAAAAGAACAAAGAGAATGCCAAAAGCCAATTCGAAATTGTAATTCCAGTCGAAACGCTTCCTGCATAAAGTCGAATCACATATAAAGTCGACAAAATAAAAATATCCCAAATGGGAACTTGCTTAAGATAGAGGCTATACAAAAGATTAGCGAAAATATAGACAAGCAATACTGCAACAAAGATTAAGCCTAAATTTAAACCAATTATAAAACTTAAAAGAAAGAGTAAAGTGGAAATAAATAAGCCAGTGTATGCGGAAATCATCCCGTTTGTTATTGGTCGTTTGGACTTTTCGGGGTGGTTACGGTCGCTTTTAATGTCTAAAATATCGTTAACGATGTATAGCGATGAGGCTCCAAAGGAAAAGGAAAGGAAAGCAACGGTTGCAGAAATCCAAATAGCCGTATGGTCGAATTTATGTGCAAGTAGAAGTGGAATGAAAACAAGTAAGTTTTTCAGCCATTGGTGAACACGAATTAATTTCAAAAAATCGGAGAAAGATGTAGCTCTTTCGGCAAAATTCGTAACAAAGGAGGATAAATGTTTAAGCCTGAAAAGTACTGTTCTGGAGTTAGTAATTGCATAGGCTTTGTTTGCAATTTTCCAAATAGATACATCAGCGAAGGAGTCCCCAATATAATCAAAGTTTTTAACTCCAAATTTTTCGGCAAGAAATTTTGCCTTGTTCTTGCCCTTTAGATTGAATTTTTGGTTAGAACCATAAACGTCATCGAAAAGATTCAGATGATGGTTGATTTTTTCGGCGACATCTTGCAATGTTGCAGTAACAAGGATAAGTGGTCTTCCCTTTTCTTTTTCAGTTTTTAGAAACCTGATGACCTCATTACGATAAGGCAGAAGTTTGACATCGAGATTTACCTTTTCGCTTAATTTCTTTTTGAGATGCGTTTTGCCAAATAGGTACCAAAGTAAAATTTGAAAAATGTAGATAGGACTTTGTTTAATTAAAGTTACGATTTGCTCGATTATGATGTCAGACGAAATCAGTGTATAATCTAAATCGACACACAATGGAAGATTTTTGGTATTCTCGCCCATAAAAGTGATTCAATAAATTACAAAAATAAGTAATTGTTTGGCAACAAGACTTGATTTGTTTTTTTAATTTTGCCTTTTTTATTTGGAGGTAAAATGGTTAGGAATATTTGGGTAATTTTAATTGCAATTTTTATCATTTCTTCCAACAACACTTTCAGCGAGCAACCAAAAAACAAAGGTAAGTTCGTTGAATACAAAAACGAGTTCTGGGATGAAATCCACAAGGCAACAGAACAATACTGGAAAAAGCCCGAGAAAAAGAAACCCCGTTTTATAGTCGATTTCGATACTACTACCTTGCCGAAATCAAAGGATGAATTTAAGTATTTCTGGCATAACGAACCACGGTCGCAAGGGGCAACGGGTACTTGCTGGAGCTTTTCGACAACATCGTTTTATGAATCGGAAATTTACAGACTTACGGGGAAGAAAGTGAAGCTTTCAGAAATGTACACCGTGTATTGGGAATATGTCGAAAAAGCAAGGTATTTTGTGGAAACTCGTGGTGAGTCGTTCTTTGGCGAAGGAAGTGAGTCGAATGCAGTTCGAAGAATTTGGAATAAGTATGGAATAGTGCCTTTGGATGTTTACCAAGGGAAATTGCCCGACCAGAAATTTTACGACCACACCAAAATGTTTTATGAAATGGATGAATTTTTGAAAAGCGTTAAGAAAAATAACTATTGGAACGAGGAATTTGTGGTCAGCACAATAAAAAGCATTTTGAATAAATATATGGGCGAGCCTCCGCAGAGCTTTGTCTACGAAAATAAAAATTTTACACCAAAAAGTTTTCTTTCTGAATATTTGAAGTTGAATTTGAACGATTATATAGATTTTATGTCCCTTATGGAAAAGCCATATTATACGAAAGCGAAACTGGAAGTTCAGGATAATTGGTGGCACGACTCAACTTATTATAATGTTCCTTTGGATGTTTTTATGAGTATAATTAAAAATTCAATTCAAAAAGGCTATACGATGATTATTGGAGGGGATGTTTCGGAGCCCGGGATTGAATCTCATTATGAAGTTGCTATTGTGCCTACATTCGACATACCTTCGGATTATATTGATGAAAATGCTCGTCAGATGAGATTTTCGAACTACACAACTGGCGATGACCACGGAATACATTTAGTTGGTTACAAAGTCGACCCATCGGGGAAAATGTGGTTCTTGATTAAAGATTCTGGGAGTGGCTCTTTTAATGGTAAAAACAAGGGATATTATTTCTATCACGAAGACTTTGTCAAGCTAAAAATGCTAAGTTTCACTATTCACAAAGACGCTGTTAAAGACATTCTCAAGGAATTCAAATAGATAACTTAGGCGGCTCCCTTCTTGTATTCATAAATTGGTGGTGCGCCATTCTCGATAACATCTTGGGTGATGATACATTTTCGCAAGTTCTGTAAGTCGGGAACTTGGAATTGAATTGGTAGCATAATTTCTTCGACAATTGCGCGAAGGCTTCGGGCGCCAGTTTTGAGTTCTTTTGCTTTTGCTACGATAGCATCGAGCGCGTCTTCGGTGAATTCGAGCTCGATGCCATCCATTTGGAAAAGTTTCTTGAATTGCTTGATGATTGCGTTCTTCGGTTCAATCAGAATCCGTTTCAAAGCTTCGTCGGTTAAATCTTCCAATGGAGCAATCACAGGGAGACGCCCAACAAGCTCTGGAATAAATCCATATTTTATTAAATCGTTGGGTTCAACTTTTCGCAGAAGTGCAGAAGTTTCCTCAACTGAAGGATGGACCTCGGCTGTAAAGCCAATAGTTGTTTTTCGGAGACGCTTGGCAACGATTTGTTCGAGTCCAACAAAGGCACCTCCACAAATGAACAAAATATTCTTTGTGTTAACATAAAGTAGCTTTTGTTCGGGGTGTTTGCGACCACCTTGTGGTGGAACACCAGCAATGGTTCCTTCGAGAATCTTTAAGAGAGCTTGTTGAACACCTTCGCCAGAAACATCCCGAGTAATCGAAGGCGAATCGCTTTTCCTCGAAATTTTATCTATTTCGTCGATGTATACAATCCCGATTTCAGCAAGCCCAATGTTATAATTGGCACTTTGAAGTAGTCGGACAATTACTGTTTCAACGTCGTCGCCTACGTATCCAGCTTCGGTTATTGTGGTAGCGTCGGCAATAGCAAAGGGGACTCGCAGGATTTTTGCCAATGTTTGTGCCAAAAGCGTTTTCCCTGTTCCCGTTGGACCAATTAGCAGTATGTTGCTTTTGTCTACATCAACGTCAGTATCGTTTGTAAAATTCAACAGAATTCTTTTGTAATGGTTGTAAACAGCAACAGAAAGGACTTGCTTGGCGTAATCTTGACCAATGACATACTCGTCGAGCTTTTGCTTGATTTGGCTCGGTGTTGGAATTTTTTCCAGTTGATTTTCTTTCAGAAATCTTTCGAATCGCTTGTTTTTTATAATTTCGTATGTGCTTTCGATACAAAAATTACAGATTAGGACTTTGTTTTGTCCTTCGACAAAGCCTTCGACTTCGAATTGACTTCTACCGCAGAAAGAACAATAATGTATTTCTTGGGTAGAGTACTTTTTGTATGCCATTACTTCTTCTCTTCTTCTTTTGTTGCAGGTTTTGGTGCTTTGGTCAAAATTTTATCGATTATTCCGTAATCCAAAGCCTCTTGGGCAGACATATAGTAATCGCGGTCTGCGTCTTTTATGATTTTTTCAATATCTTTGTTTGTGTGTTTAGCAATAATTTCGTAAAGCATATCCCTGATGCGAAGCATTTCGCGGGTGTAAATTTCGATATCGGTCGTCTGACCTTGTGTCCCGCCCGTAGGTTGGTGCATTAAAATTCTGGAATGGGGCAGGGCATAGCGTTTTCCGGGGGCTCCTGCACAAAGAAGAACTTGTGCCATCGATGCTGCCATTCCCATACAAATTGTAACAACATCGGGTGCAACATATTGCATCGTATCGTATATAGCCAATCCAGCAGTAACACTTCCACCCGGTGAGTTGATATAAAGGTGAATGTCTTTGTTTGGGTCTTCGCTTTGAAGAAACAGCATCTGGGCAATAACAAGGCTTGCAACATTATCGTCGATTGGGGTTCCGATGAAGATAATTCTTTCTTTCAGAAGGCGAGAATAAATATCGTAGGCTCGCTCTCCGCGTGGAGTTTGTTCTATAACAATTGGGACTAACTGGTCATACATATTAAATTCCCTTTTTAAAAAAAGAAAAAGACGGAAAAATTAAAGAAAAAGTATTTATTCCTTGTTTAGTCCAGAAACTTCGCTGCTTACCTTTGCTTTATCAGATTCGTTTTCGATTTCTTCGGGCTCGGTGTTCGACGTCATTTGCTCGTTTTCTTGCGAAGGTTCAATTTCCGAAGTTGTTTGCTCGGAACTTTCCAATTGCCTTTCTTCTGCGTTTATGTCGCTTTCATTTTCGGCTTCTTCCTGTTCTGTTTCTTCTTGGAGCTTTTCGTATTCATCGAAGTCAATCTCAATTGTTTCGGCAAAACCAATAAGGAAGTCCAAAACCTTCTTCTCGAGCAAAGTGTCGGTAATGTGTTTATTGTTGAGAATGTAAGATTTGATTTCTTCTTCGGGAAGATTAGGATTCTGCATTTTGTATTCTTGAACCAAAGAATCAATGTCGTAATCTTCCAATTGAATGTTTTCTTTTTCGATAATTTTCTTTTTAATGATAGCCCATTTAACTTGGCTAATCGCTATTGGAACAAAATCTTCGAGAACATCGCTGGGCTTTTTGCCTTTAAGTGCTGGATATCTATCGGAATATTTCTTTATAAAATCTTCGCTTAACTTCATTGCCGTTTCGTAAACAACACTTGTGGGGAGATCGAATTCGTGTGATTCAACCAATTGTTTGATTACTTGTTTAACCATTTCGTCGTTGCTGCGAAGGTCCCATTTTTCTTGGAGAGAATACCCAATTTCTTCTTTAAATTCATCGGTGGTCGAAAGTCGTCCATTTGTGTATCTTTTTACAAATTCGTCGTCGAAATCTTCCAGAACCAGCTGATGTACTTCTTTTATTTTGATAAGAACTTCTTCGTTTTCGGCAGAACTATCCATTTCGTGAGGATTATAAAGGAAACTGTCTCCTGTTTTGCGACCAATAAACAGATTCCGCAAATCCGTCGGTACAGTTTCGGAATGAAGAAGAATTGTGGTTGTTTGTGGGGGGACCTCGGGGATAGGTTCCTTTGTTGTTTGGTCAATTTTGAAAATGTCGACCGAAACAATGAAAAATTCATTGGCTATTTCATCGGCTTTAAGAACTTGAGCAGAATGTAACCTGCGATGTAAAATTTCATGTTCAATTTCTTCATCGCTTACTCTATGGATTGGTTCATAAATTTTCAATCCTTTATATTCATTCAGTGTAAAGTCTGGAATGATATCGTATTGAAAAGTGAAAGTAACTTTTTCGTCTTCTTTTTGAAATTGTTTTAATGTTGGTTTGCCAACGAATTGAATTTCTTTTGAATCGACAGCCTTTTGAAATACTTCTGTTGCATAATCACCAATAAAATCTTGTTCAATTTCTTTCCCATATAAACTTTTTATAAGTTTAATGGGAGCCTTACCGGGACGGAAGCCTTTTAAATTGATATACTTTTGAGCTTCAAGGAATTGCTCGTTCAATTTTTCTTCGAACTCGCTTTTTGGGATAGAAATAATTAGTTCACGAGTTGCACCATCAAGCTGATTAATAGTAATATCCACGATTTTTACTCCAAATAAAAAAACAAAACGTGCGGATGGGGAGACTCGAACTCCCACGGGTTGCCCCACTAGATCCTAAGTCTAGCGCGTCTGCCAATTCCGCCACATCCGCAGGCACGCAAAATTAAGAAAATTTTATGAATTATACCCTTTGGTTTATTCTAAAACCTTTAAATTTGTATTTTTACATTAATTTGGGTTTGTTATGAAAAGTTGGTTGCTTTTGGTTTTTTTATTTGCATTTGCATTAAACACAGATTTGTTAAATTGCAAGGGAAAAAATCAAATGGATGATTGGACTTACATTATTTCTTTGAAGCAAGGCGATAAAGAACTTGGGGATATTAAGATTCGCCTTTTTCCCGATGTTGCTCCTCGGCACTGTCGAAATTTCGATAGCCTGGTTTCAATAGGTTTCTACGATGGAACAGCCTTCCATCGCGTTGTCAAAGGTTTTATGATGCAAGGAGGTGACCCAAATTCTAAGTCGAAGCCTAAAGATACCTGGGGATATGGCGACCCATCTCAAAAGACAGTCCCAGCGGAATTCAGCGATTTGAAACATAAAAGGGGAACGATTTCTGCTGCAAGGACCCAAGACCCAAATAGTGCTACTTCTCAATTTTTCATTTGTTTTAAAGATGCTCCTTGGCTCGATGGAAAATATACCATCTTTGGCGAAGTTATCGATGGTTTTGATGTGCTCGACAAAGTGGAAAATACAAAAGTAGAGAAACAACCAAAAAGCTCCGAAGTGAGCAGTCCCGTCGAAAAAATTGAAATGAAAATTAGAAAAGTCAGAAAATAAAACCTAATTAATGGTAGAAATTAAAGATTTGAACGACCCGAGAGTCGAGTTTTACAGGAGTTTACGATACACACCACCGTTACATATTCAATAGCGTGTGTTTATAGCCGAAGGCGAAAAGGTTGTACTTCGGCTCTTATCCAGTCCTTTGAAAGTTCACTCTGTGTTTGCTACTTTGGATTTTTACGAAAAGCATTATTCATTGATTCAAGCGAAAGATGTTCCTGATGATAAGCAATTTTTTGCTTCGAAAAGTTTAATGGAAACCATTGTTGGTTTTCATCTTCATTCGGGGATAATGGCAATTGGTTTTCAGCCCGAAGATGCTTCGTTGGAAGACTTTTCGGAAAAGGTTGTGGTTTTGAATCAAATCAACAATTCCGAAAACGTTGGCTTGATGATGAGGAATTGCAGAGCTTTTGGGTTCGATTCTGTAATTGTCGATAAATATTCAACAAGTCCCTATCTTCGTCGGGCTGTTAGAGTTTCTATGGGGAATGTTTTCTACCTAAAAGTTCGTCATTCCGAAGATTTAACCCAAGACTTGACGCATCTTCGTAACAAAGGTTACCAAATTATAGCCTGCGAGGTTACCGATTTTTCAATCGACTTGTTTAAATTTGAATTTTCTGAAAAATTTGCTTTAATCTTTGGGAACGAAGGAAAAGGAATTTCCGATGAATTGATTAAATTTTCTGATGTTGTTGTGCAAATTCCAATATCACGTGATGTGGATTCCTTAAATGTTGCTGTTACTTGTGGAATCTTTCTATGTGAGATAAAAAGACAAGGATTGATTAAAAATGTGGTCAACTGATGAAATACTTGCATTGACAATTTCCAAAATTGCTCCACAACCAAAGTTGAAATCAATAATCGAAAATTTTCAAAACTTTGACCATTTCTTGGCTTTCATAGTCGAAAACGAGCGTTCCCAACATCTGCCTGAATTTGTTGGAACATACGAAAAGTTGATTTTTGCGAGGCACGAAGCAGAAAGCCAGATGTTTAAAGCCGAAAGTTTTGGGGCAAGAGTAATTACATTTTGGGACTTTGATTATCCCCGAATGCTGAAAGAAATTCAATATCCACCTTTGGTGCTATTTGTCAAAGGGAATTTAGTTCCCGATGGAACTTCTATTTCTATGGTTGGGACTCGAAAATCTACAACTTATGGGAAATTAACTGCTGAAAGTTTTGCCCGAACATTTGCAGAGAATGGTGTTATTGTTACAAGTGGTCTTGCTTATGGTATTGATACCTTTTCACATCTATCGGCAATCGAAGGCAAAGGGATTACCTACGGAGTTCTTGCAAACGGTCTTGATTGTGTTACATCGAGCATAACCAGACAATTGATTGATAAGATAATTGAAAACAGTGGGGCAGTTATTTCGGAATATAAATTTGGAACACGAGCACTTCCTGCTTATTTTCCACAAAGGAATAGGATTATCAGTGGAATATCTATTGCTACGGTAGTTGTGGAAAGTGATGTAAAAGGTGGAGCGATGATTACTGCACGCTTTGCCTTCGACCAAAATAGAGAAGTGTTCGCCGTTCCCGGAAATATTAATTCTCCAAAAAGTCGTGGAACAAATTATATGATTAAAAACAATATTGCAAAACTGGCTCTTTCGGCAGAGGATGTTCTGTATGAACTTGGAATTATTAAAGATAAATTGGATTTTGATGCTGCTAAGGAGGAAAATACTTTCGAAGACGAAGTAGATAGTTTGATTTACAACAACATAACTTCTGAACCTAAGCATATAGACGTTCTTGCAGAAGAATTAGAAATGGATATCTCTGAACTTTTGTACCGTCTTTTGAATTTTGAATTTAAAGGACTGATTAAACAATTACCGGGAAAGTATTATATAAGGGCATAAGATGGAAGATTATGAATCTATTCTTGAACATTACATAAGCCTAATCAACGAAAGACTAACGGAAGTTGTCAAAGCCAGAGAGCCCGAAAATCTCTATGCACCAATAGAATATATTCTCTCTGATGGTGGTAAAAGGATTAGACCACTTTTGTGTATGTTCGCTTGTGAAACAGCTGGCGGAGACCCATACGAAGCAATTGACGCAGGACTCGCCATTGAAATATTGCACAATTTTACTCTTGTCCACGATGATATTATGGATAATTCGCCTTTACGCAGAGGCAAAACCACAATCCATCTAAAATGGGACTTGCCAACTGCTATCCTTTCGGGAGATGCAATGATTGGTTTGGCTTTGAAAACCTTGTCGAACTATTCAAACTACGTAAATTTCGGTAAGATGATTGAGTATTTCACCTACGGATATATTGAAGTGTGCGAAGGACAAGCTTTGGATATGCTTTTTAACAACAAAAAGGATGTTTCCGAAGAAGATTATTTTTTGATGGTTCGTAAGAAAACGGCTGCTGTTCTTCAAACGAGCCTTGTTCTTGGTGGTTTGTGCGGCGGAGCAATAGAAAGGGACATTGAATACCTTAAGGAACTCGGCTTGAATCTTGGAATAGCATTCCAGTTGCAAGATGATTTGTTGGATTTGACTGCCGATAAGTCTAAATTGGGTAAAAGAATTGGTAATGACATTATAGAGAAGAAAAAAACTCTTATTGTAATACTTGCTCGTGAGCGTGCAAAAAATGATGGAGATTGCAAACTAATTGACAAAATATTTTCGAATGAGACAATACCAGTGGATTTAATTCCCGAATATATAGAAATGTTCGATAGATTAGAAGTTTTTGAAGATATCAAGGACATTATTCGGAAATACAATAAAAAGTCCCTCGAAACATTACAAGAACTACCGCAAAATAATGGTTCAAAATTGTTAGAATATCTATTGACCAAACTCAATGAGCGTTCGTTCTAGTATTTTCCTTGTTTTGTTTACCTTAATTCATTTCTATTCCTTCGCCGAATTTAGGGTAAATAAAATTTTTATAAACAGGTTGGATGTTTTCGATACAACCAGTGGAGATTGGTTTTTCGCTGCTAAACTTGCCAACTCTTTACATTTTTTAACAAGGGAGTATGTAATCAAGGACGAACTCCTCTTTGAAGAAGGTGGGTGGACAGATTTCGACGCTTTGATAGAGACAGAGAAAAACCTCCGTTCGATGAATCTTTTTTCGAAAGTGGAAATTTCGATTGATTCATTGGAACCTCTGGTCTATGATGTTTATGTTTTGACCAAAGATAGATGGTCAACCAATCCTGCTTTGCTTTTTGGAACTGGTGGAGAGTCGTACAGAATTGGCTTTCGGCTCGAAGAACTAAATTTTTTAGGGACTGCGACAACTCTTACCCCTGAAATATTGTATCGAAGTGAGAACGACACCCGAATGCAAGTTCGATTAAAACTCTTTCAGCGAAGGCTTTTCCGTTCAAATTTTTCATTAAACTACAATTTTTTTATTAATCGTTTTCGAACTTTGCACAACCTTGAATTTTACCGCCCTTTCTTTTCCCGTAATTCAGAAAATTCCTATGGTGTGCAAATTGTCAACAATTTCGGGAATGACCTTTTCTTTCTTGGAAGCAATGGTTATAGGAAGATGGAATTTTACGAAAAGGGTGGAAAAGTGTGGTATTCCCATAGCTGGTCAAAAGGGGATAGACTCTTTATCACGGGTTTGCTTGACATTCGCAAAGTTATTCGCGGAAGTCCAGATTACGCTCGTGCGTTTGATAATTCAGGTAGGTTGTTTGTGGCATTTTCTTCTATCTCCGAGAATTTTGTCAAATCTTCTCGGTTGAATACTTTTTTGACTGAGGACTTAACAGTCGGGGGGTGGGGAAGTGCAATTTTGGGAAAAACTTTTAGAATTGATTCTTCTGGAACAGATGCATTCTATCTCGCTGGGGTAGGGGAAAAGTCTTACCTAAGCGATGATTCCAAGCTTTACCTTTTTGGTCGTCTTGCTGGTGGAAGTGCCTTTGCCCATTCAATTGGCTTCAACACTTACGAGGAATTTTGGGGGTTAATGTTTTATCGATTTAATAACAATTTCCTTTTTGCTTCACAAATTAAACAGCAGACTGTTTGGAATTGGCGTGGTATCAGACAATTGCTTTTGGACGATAAACATTACCTTCGTGGCTACACTTTAAATCAATTAAATGGAGACAACCGATTGGTTGCAAATTTAGAATTTCGCTATTTCCCTGACTTTCGTTTTTGGATTTTTTATTTTTCTGGTGCGATTTTTTACGATGGCGGAATGGTCTGGAATCAAAAGCAGGAAATTTTTAAAGCACGATGGCATAATTCTGCTGGTTTTGGTGTAAGAATTCATAATGATAAAACAAGTGGGAAACTTGGAATTGTTCGAATAGACTTTGCATTCAATTTCGATAAGAAAAAATTTGCTGAAATTATTATTACATCCGACCAACTTTTCTCTATTTTCAAGAATCACCAATTTGAATTGCCATCAATTTTAGGGGAGGAGTATGAGTATGAATAAGTCAATCGATTTGGGTAAGTATTTTGATTACACTAATCTTCGGAATAATTTAACATTCGAAGAGATAAAGAAACTGTGCGATGAAACAATCGAGTTTGGCTTTTATGGACTTTGTGTTCAGCCTTACTATGTCCAAGAAGTTGTTTCTATTTTAAAATCGAGCAATGTCAAAGTTGTATCTGTTGCAGATTTTCCCTATGGTGCAAGTCTTTTGAATTCGCGATGGCAACAAGTGGAGGAGTTAGTAAAATCTGCCGTCGACGAAATCGATTTGGTAATGAGTATTCCTTTGTTCATTGGGAAAAAGTTCGATATGTTTGAAAAAGATATTGAAATGGCTGTTCAGATTTGCCACAGCCATAACGTGAAATTAAAAGTGATTATCGAAACGGGATTGCTTTTGCCCGAAGAAATTTCTTTGGCAACAAGAATCCTTTGCAATTACAATGTTGACTTTGTTAAAACCTCAACAGGAGTGATTTCGCGCGGGGCTTCATTCGAAGATATTTCGATAATAAAGGAAAATATTAGCGGTGCAACCAAAATTAAGGCTTCGGGCGGGATAAAGACATTGGAACAAGTGCAAAAGTTTATCGAACTAGGGGTAGCAAGAATTGGTGCCAGCAGTGCTGTTGCAATTGTTAGGGAATATGAAGAACTAATGAAGTAGCAAGTACAAGAATGTACCAATGCTTTCTATCAACTCAATAAGCCCCTTCTGCAGAAATAATTTTAGCAACAGTTTTGAAACAAATTACAAGGTCAAGAAAAATTGACCAGTTTAGAACATACCATGCGTCGATTTCCAAACGCCTTGCAAATGTGGTTTGGTTCCTGCCCGAAACTTGCCAAAGCCCCGTAATTCCTGGTTTAAATTTAAAAACTGTGTCTTTGTATTTAACCACTTCATTGATTGATTGTATGAGCACTGGTCTTGGTCCAACAACATTCATATTTCCTATAAGGACATTGATAAATTGAGGGACTTCGTCCAAAGAAGTTTTCCTAAGGAACTTTCCGATTGGAGTTATTCTGGGGTCATTTTTGAGTTTATTGTATTTTTGGAATTCTAATTTGATGGAAAAATTTTCTTGTAAGAGCTGGGTTAATAAACTTGATGATTTGTTTTTCATCGTTCGGAATTTATACATTTTAAAAGGTTTGAAATCCTTACCAATACGAAAGTTGGCAAAAATTATAGGTTTTCCCGAAAAGATAAGAATAGCAAGCCCGGTTATTGAAAACAAAAACAAAATAAAAGGTGAAAAAATCAATAAGAAGCCAAAATCGAATATCCTTTTTATTGCCAAATAATATTGCACTTTCGACATTTTTTGTGAAGCATAGCTAAGGCTCTTTTGAAGAATCTGCCTAGCATTCTTTTTCCGAATTGGAAAGAGAACGCCGTATTCGTCGGAAAGGAAAATTTTTTTGTTTGTGTTAAGATAACTTGCCAAAACAGTTCCTATGTTATTTGATGTGTTTGATAGAATTATCAAATCAGCTGTTTCGGGGTCGGCTGTCTCCCGAAGATTCAAATAAGAATCCTTCAAAATAAATTCACGTATAAAATTTTTCAACTGGTCGTGAATATCCAGAAATACTTTTTCTTGTAGATTGATGTGTTTAAATGTCTTACGTGCAAAAATTCTCGAAATAGGTGGTATTATAAGCAACAGAATAGTTAATATTGAAACAAAACCTGCAGAAAAGTTATCAAAATAATTGGTAAAAGCGAGTGTAACTATACCAAAAATTATTCCTGCAACAAAAAAATACTTTAAATCTTGTTGAAGAAATCTTATTTTATCATAAAATCCAAAAGTAAAAAGGATTAGAAGATAAATCACTAATAAAAACACAAATTGGAAGTATAGATGTTCGGACGATAGGGAACTGAAGTGATAGAGAATGCTGTGACTCAGATTTGCTAAAAGAAAAGCGACAGAAAATGAAATAGAGTCGAATAATAGCAAATTAATGGTTTTGATGTACTTTTCTTTTTTCACCAATCAAAATGTTTTTCTTCCAAAAGTAAAATTAATCAAATTCGACGAAAAAAGTTTAAATCGAAACAACAATTTAATTAAGTTTAAAGAATACATACCAATTGGCAAGTTTTTAATTCTTAATTTTGCTTTTTTTTACTGGTGAAATATGGCTATAATTCTTGATGGTAAAAGTTTAACAATCGAAAAACTTGTTAGAATTGCCCGTTATGGGGAAAAAGTCGAATTAGCCCCAGAAGCACTCGAAAGGATTAAAGCTTGTCGTCAGATGCTCGAAAGGAAGCTTGCAAGTCGGGAAATAATGTACGGCACGAATACTGGGATTGGCGAGTTTTCGGAGATTGTGCTGTCCGACGAGGAAGTTCGAGAATTCCAGAAGTATCTTGTTTATAACCATTCAGCAGGGATTGGCGAGCCGATGCCGATTGAGTATGTTCGAGGGGCAATTGCCAGCCGGATTAATGTTCATGCAAAAGGTTATTCTGCTTGTCGCCCCGAAATAACTTTGACACTTGTTGAGATGTTGAACAAGAATGTTATTCCGGTTGTATGTCGCAAGGGGTCTGTTGGGGCTTGTGGCGATTTAGCCCCTATGTCGCAGATTGCTTTGCTGATGATGGGCGAAGGGGAAGCTTTCTACAATGGTGAGCGATTGCCTGGGCATAAAGCTTTCGAAGAGGCGGGGATAAAAATCCCGGGGCTGCAAGCTCGCGATGGTCTTGCAATCATTAATGGTTCCAATTTTATTACTGCAATAAGTGCTCTGCAATTATGGGACATTGCTCGATGGATTAAGCAAGCCGAAATTGCTGCTGCTATGACTTTGGAAGCTCTTTTAGCTAATTTGAAACCATACGACGAGCGTGTCCATAAGTTGCGCGGCTTCGAAGGTGCCATCAAATCTGCTCGTTCAATTATGAAGTGTATCGAAGGTAGCGATTTGCTTACAGGAAAAGTTAAAACGAAAGTCCAGGATGCTTATTCAATGCGTTCGACTCCACAAGTTATTGGGGCTGCTCGGGATGCTGTGAAATATGCTTGGCAACAAGTAGAGATTGAACTAAATGGCGTCGGCGATAATCCCATTTTTGTAGTCGAGGATAATCTAACTCTTACGGGTGCAAATTTCCAAGGTACTCCAATTTCTTTGCCGATGGATTTTGTAGGCGCAAGTGTTACAATGGTTAGTGTACTTTCGGAACGGAGATTGAACCGATTGTTGAATCCTGCTTTGAGCCAAGGTTTGCCTGCTTTTTTGACCAAAAATCCCGGTTTCTATTCGGGATTGATGTTAAGTCAATATACAGCAGATATGCTGATAGTTGAGCAAAGGATATTGTCTGTTCCGGCATCAATTCAATCTATTCCTGCTGCCGCCGACCAAGAAGATTTCGTTTCGATGGGGATGAATACAGCCATTAAGAATGAACAAATTTTAGATAATGCCTATGGTGTGCTTGGAATTGAATTTATGGCGGCTGCGCAGGCGCTCGATTTAAGAGGATTCAAGGTTGGCAAAGGTGTCGAGGTGGCTCGCCAAGTTATTCGCAAGTATGTCGAGTTCCTCGATAAAGATAGACCTTTGTTTATTGACCATAACAAGATGAAAGAGCTTGTGAAAAGTTGTGAAATTTTAAATGAAGTAGAAAAAGCAATAGGTCCATTAGATTAAGGAGGATGTATGGTTCTCGATAAGTTGGATAATTTAATTGAGGTTTCACTAAAAAAGCCAAAGAAAAAAATAGTTGTTGCTGCTGCCGGAGATGACCAAGTGCTTCTTGCATTGAAACAAGCACACGAATTGGGCATTGTTGAACCAATACTTGTTGGCAATAAAGAAAAAACCAAAATTATTGCAGAAAAGATTGAATTTGATATTTCCCGTTTTGAATTTCACGAGGAGAGCGAACCAGCGAAATCGGCGAAAATTGCTGTCCGGTTGGTGCGCGAAGGGTATGCTCAAATCATTATGAAAGGATTGGTTGGCACTGCCGACTATTTGCGTGCTATTCTTGATAAAGAGATTGGATTGAGGACAGGGAATTTGCTCAGCCATATTGGGCTTTTCGAAATTCCAACGTATCATAAGCTCATTGCTTTGACCGATGCGGCTCAAAATATCGCTCCCAATCTTGAAGAGAAGATTTCTATTATTCAAAATAGCATCGATTTACTGCATCGTCTTGGGATAGAAAATCCAAAGGTAGCTTTGCTTGCAGCAGTCGAAAGCGTGAATCCGAAGATGCAAGCGACCGTTGATGCTTCTTTGATTACAATGATGAACAGGCGGAAGCAGATAAAGGGTTGCACCATCGATGGTCCGCTTGCTTTCGATGTAGCAGTTTCCCGGGAAGCATCTGAACATAAGGGTCTGGAAAGCCCTGTCGCTGGCGATGCCGACCTGCTTGTTGCTCCTGAAATCGAGACAGGTAATGCCCTTTACAAGAGTTTTACATATTTTGCAAAAGGTGTCGTTGCTGCTATTATTCTTGGTGCACTTGTGCCTATAGTTCTAACCTCCCGCGCCGACACCGAACGTAGTAAACTTATGTCCATCGCTCTTGCAAGTTCGTATTAGAAAGAGATTTAGTTATAATTAGGATTTAGTTAAAAAACATTTGGGCGAATGTTGAAGTTCGCCCATTTAATTTGTATCTGAATGATTTAACTTAATACCTCTTTTATTTTAGAGAAAAAATCTTTTGATTTTGAGTCCGAATCCTTTGGCTTGATGTTTGGACTTTGAGAGAGTTCTTTGAGCAAAGCCTTTTCTTTTGAGTTGAGATTGGTTGGAACGTATACATTTACGATAACAATTTGGTCGCCTTTGCCATATTGATTCAGATGGGGAATACCTTTGCCTGATAATTTGATTCGGGTACCCGGCTGTGTCCCCGGTTCGATTTTAATAGTTTCCTTGCCGTAAAGTGTTGGAATTTCGATTTTTGTCCCAAGTACAGCCTCGGGGAAACTGATGAGTAGTTCGTAGTAAACATCATCTTTGTTTCGGTAGAAGTATTCGTGTTTCTTTTCCTCGATAACGACGATTAGGTCACCCGCTGGTCCGCCTCGTTTCCCTGCATTGCCTTTACCAGTCAAAGGAATGTAGTTGCCATCTTCAACACCAGCAGGAATTTTTATTGTAATGGTTTCTTCTCCTTGTGTTCTCCCTTCGCCATTACATTTGGGACATTTTTCGGCAACTACTTTACCGCTACCACCACAAGTTGAGCAGCTTGTGATGTTAATAAATTGACCAAAAAAGGAACGGGAAACGTGCCGAATTTCGCCAGTTCCGTTGCAGGTTGGACAGGTTCGATAGCCCGAACCAGCTTTTGCACCGCTACCATTGCAAACATCGCAAACAATGTATTTTTTTAGCTTAATTACTTTTTCAGTTCCAGTTGCAATCTCTTCGAGAGTTAATAGCAGTCGAATCTTTAAATCGGAGCCTCGTTCTCCAATATTTACCTGACGAGTTCTTCGACTGCGTGTGCCAGTTCCAAAGAATTCATCAAATATGCTTCCACCGAACCCACCGAATATATCGCTGAAAGCAGAGAAAATATCGTCGATTGAAGTATATGTATGGTAATCGTATCCGCTGCGGAGACCTTCGTGGCCATATTGGTCATAACGCTGGCGTTTTTCAGGGTCGCTAAGAACTTCGTAGGCTTCGGTGGCTTCTTTGAATTTTTCTTCTGCTTCTTTGTTGCCGGGGTTCCTGTCGGGATGATATTTCATAGCCAGCTTTCTGTATGCCGACTTAATTTCTTCAATCGAAGCATTTCTTGGAACACCTAAAATTTCGTAGTAATCTCGTTTGTTCATATTGTTAGACCTTAATTAAACATATTTTTGTTCACCGTCCCCACCAGTTTGACCAGATGAGGTAATAACTTTTGTGTGCCGTAGGACTTTATCGTAAAATTTATAGCCTTTTTGAAGTTCTTGAACCACATATCCTTCGGGCAATTCCGAAGGCATAGTCATCAGTGCTTCGTGGAAATCGACGTTGAAAGGTTTACCAACTGGGCTTTCAATTTCGGTAACACCAGCCTGCTCGAAAAGTTTTTTGGCTTTGTTTAAAATTAATTCGACACCGGAGGCGAGTGCATTAAAATCGGCATTCGATTTTGCAGAATTTACAGCATTACTAAGGTCGTCGAGCAAGGAAAGAAATTCAAAAAGGAGCTTTTCGTTCCCGTATTTTATAAGTTCTTCTTTCTCTTTTTGAGAACGACGGCGGAAGTTTTCGAACTCTGCTGCTTTTCGCAGAATTTGTTCGTAAAGTTCAGCTTTTTCCTTTTCCAGTTGTTCCACCCTGCTTTGCAATTGCTTAACCTCCTCGCGGAGCTTCTCGATTTCGTTAATTAGTTCATCATTTTGAACTTGCTGTTCCGTAGGTTTAACTCCGGTCTCTTCAGTTGCGGCTGTATTTTCCAAAACATTTTCGGAAGTTTCCTCTGCCGAAGAAATTGGAATTTGTTTGCCACTTTCGTGGCGTATATATGTGTTGAAAATGTCACGAGCCCTATTTGTAGTTGGTCTCACAGGTTTTCTTGGATTTCCGTCGTCCATCTCTTCCCTCGATTATCGATTTTTAATAAACGAAAATTCAATTAATTTGTTTTTTGTTATTAATTATCGAGATTTGAAATAGTTGTATTCATTCCTTTTATTGGTAAGTTAATGCTAAATTTATAGATGATATTTCTTAATTTTGTTTTTTTATTTATCGATGCAATCAATCTGGGAAACAAAATTTGTTGTTGTTGATGTTGAAACAACAGGTTCCAAACCCGAATACAACAATGTTATCGAAATTTCTTGCATTTTAGTCAAAAATGGTGAGATTTTAGAAGAATTATCTACCCTTGTAAATCCGCATCAAAATATTCCCAAGTTTATAACCCAAATGACTGGTATTACAAATGAAATGACATACAACGCACCAGATTTTCGTGTTATTATTCCAGAATTGAAAAGATTTTTTACAAAAGATAGTGTTTTTGTTGCACACAATGTCAATTTCGATTACTCTTTTGTACAAAAGTCTTTCGAGAAAAATGGCTTTGAATTTCCCGAAATCCCCAAACTTTGTACTCTACGCCTTGCCAGAAGATTGATTGGAGGAATAAACAAGAAGAATGTTGGGGCACTTTCGGAATATCTCGGAATAAGAATAAAGAATCGACACCGAGCCTTTGGTGATGCTCGGGCAACTGCCCAAATTTTAATAGAACTTCTCGAAATTGCCGAAAATGAACACAATATCACCGAAACCGAAGACTTATTGCAGTTTCAATATAAGCCTTATTTTTCATACAATGTTGCCCAAAAGATACTAGGCAAGCCATACTTTGAAAGCGAAGAGTTGCCAGATTCTCCCGGAGTCTATTATTTTATCGATGACAATGAGAATGTGCTTTACATTGGCAAGGCTAAGTCTTTGAAAAAGCGGATTCAAAGTTATTTTACCACGACAACTTCCCGAAAAATTATTCGATTGCTGCGGGCAACAAAAAAGATTAGATGGCAGACAACTTCGACCGAGCTCCGTGCGTTAATTGAGGAAAGTCGACAAATTAAATTGTATAAGCCAGAGTTTAATGTTGTGAGCAAAAGGTTAAGAAGTTTTCCTTTTATTCAAGTTTCCAACGAAAAACGATATCCTGTTTTCAATATTACCTACGAACCTAACCCAAACGAGGGAATTTGCTTTGGACCGTTCAAGAATCGGGAAACTGCCGAACTTGTTTTGGACATTATTTACAAAAAGTTCAGATTGAAAAAGTGCAAAAGTGAGTTCGATAGAAAACATCCCGAAACAACTTGTTTGTATTTTCAAACAAAAAAATGTTTGGCGCCTTGTTTGGAAGATTTTCAGGATGAGGAGTATTACGACGAATTAAACGGGGTTCGTGATTTTTTGACAAATGTGGACAATGGTTTGATACAAACACTTGAGTCTTTGATGTTTTCCTATGCCGATAATTTCGATTTTGAGCAAGCAAATGAAATCAAAAATCAAATTTACGAGGTTAGAAAGGTTTTTGGAAACGACTTGGAAAATTTTGCCCAATTAAGCGAAAGAAATTTCCTTGCAATATATCCGAGAAATGGTAATTACAGCGGTGTAGAGGTTCTTTTGATTCATAATGGCAAACTTGTTTGGGATGCATATTTGAACGAATACCCCAGCTTCGAGTTCCTTCTTGAAAAGGTTTCAAAATTTTTCGAGAAAAATTGGAATATTGATGGTAAGTTGAACAAAGAAGAGATGGACGAGATTAGAATTGTGATGAATTGGATAAACCAGCACCGCTACGACTTGAAAATACTTGATGTTGGAAAACTGCTCGAAAGCAAATCTTAAACTTCCAAATTGTTCATTTTAGTTATTAACGAGGTCAGATGGGATTCGATAGCCCGCAAATCGGCTTTATTCCAACAAAATTCGAAAGTCCAATCGCTGTCGTTTATGTCGGGTCGTGCAAGTTTTGTAAAAAGCAGTTTAGCACGGAAAGTTTGTTGTTCAGGATAAAGATACGACAAAGCCAAAGCGTAAGTTTCCATTTGTTGGCGATAGTATTCTGCATAATCGGGCATTTCCGTAGCCGATTTTATATTGTTCGACTTCCAATCCCAAATTTCAAATTCACCCGATGGATTTTTGAAAAGCAAATCAATCTTTGCAGTTAAAAAGTCGTTGCCAAGAGGCAATAAAATTTCAAATTCTTTCGGTGAGTGTAGAATTATGTCTTTGTATTGTTTGAAAAGTTTTGTTTGAACAATGTTTGAGCATTGTTCGAGAATAAGGTTTTGAATGTCTCGCGAAAGTAATCTTTCCTGCTGGAACATCGAGTTTTCTATTGTTTCGATTAATTTATCTATGTAAAAATTATCCTGACTGAACCAGTAAGACACATTTTCCATACAAAAGTGAATAGTGTTTCCAATTATCGAGCTAATTATAAGATTGTCTTTGGTCTCGAACTCCTCGTCGAACGAGGTTTTCATTATTTCGGAAAGGGAACTATGGATACCGAGAAAGTAGCTTTTGATATAGTTCTTTGGTTCAACTGAATAAATATTGAATTTAGTGGAAGAGAAAATATTTCTGCTGATTTCGGGTTGTATTTTTTCGATGAGCTTAATTATTTCCTTTTGTCCTACCGAAGTTTCAGTTTCGGCTTTTGCCACTTTTGCTTTCTCTTGGTTGAAAGAGTCGATATAATAATCGATTGGAACATTTATCTTGGCTTTTTCGAGAATATCGTTTTCTTTCAGAATTTTAATTTCAAAATCGCAAGAAATTCTTTCGCTACTTTTATTAGCAACTTTTAGCTTTATTGCTTCCAAAATTTTTTGTAAATGGTATTTGGTTTTGCATTCATTTTTATCGTTGAAAGCGACACTCCCAGTAATAATCAGATAATCACTGGCACGAGTGGTTGCAACATAAAGTAAGCGGAGTTCTTCGGCTTCTTGTTCAATTTCGAGCTGTGTCGAGGCAAGCAAGTTTTGGAGTGTTGGAGCTTTGTGAACTTCGTTATCAAGGTAAACAACCATAGGAAAGATTAATCCAATTTGCCTCGAAACGTCGATGTTTTCTTTTGTTCGTGGCTCGGAATCGATTCGGTATAAATAAACCACTGGGAACTCCAATCCTTTTGCGGAATGAATTGTCAAAAGACGCACTGCATTGCTCGAAACGAAACCGAAACGGTCGGCGTCCGAAATTCCAGACTTCGAGATGAAATCGATATCGTCAATGAAGTCGAGTATAGTTCGAAAGCCAAGCGATACATATTCCCTTGCGTAGTCGAGCAATTCATCAACATTGGCAAGGATTTGCTCGAAATTTTTAAAGCCACGAAATTTTTTATGCCATTCAGTTTCGACCAGTATTCTGTGGATTAATTCGTTAATTGGTAGAATTGAAACTAATTGACGAAGCCTCTCGATTACATTTATTGCATAATTTATTTTTGATAAAAGTTCAGAGTCTGGATTTCCAATGGCGTTTTCTTCGGTTTTCAGAATATTAAAGTAATTTGTTAACTTAATCCAGAATGGAAGAACTTCGTTAGTCGATGTAGAAATATTTAGAAGGTCTTCGTCAGTAAATCCAAAAAACACAGAGCGAAGGATGGAAACCAAAGCAACATCATTTTTGGGATTTACAAGGAATCGCAGAAATGAGATAATGTCCTGTATTTCGCGTGCCGAAAAGAAGTTTTTGCTACCTTGGAAGATAAATGGAATATTTTGTGAAGCAAAAACCGAAGCAATTTTAGCCAAGTCTTTTATTTTACGACTTAAAATTGCAAAATCAGAATAATTAACTGTTCGGAAGCTTTCGATATCTTTGTCATAGATTTGAACTTCATCATTTTCAACAATAAAATTTATGTGTCGAGCAATGAGTAGGTCGAGTTTGTTGTAATCGCTTTGTTTTGGAGTCTCTTCATTATTGGATTGGTTTTCTTGTTCGTTTTCGGTGGCATTGCTATTTTCGGTTTGTATTGATTCATCTTTTGTTTTCTCGAATAGAAAAGTGATTGGAGCGACTTTCTGTGCATTGGGGTTTTGGTATTGTTGGAGTTTGATTTCGGGAATTACGAATGGTTCATAATCGATGTTGAATTCCGAGAATGGCTCGGCGTCGGAAAGTAACATTATATTGCCAATTGTCCTGTCGACGAATCCAGCGATTTCGGGTTTGAGCCTGAATGTTTGAGTAAGTTTAAGCTTCCCAAAATCAAGTTTCCAAGCATCTTCGTTGTTATCGTTAAGTTCAACAATATAAAACTTTGCATCTTGAAAGACTCGGACATCGGCGTTTCTAAATGAATAGATGCTTTGCTTTTCGTCTCCAACTATGAATAAGTTGGGAATTTTACCGATGTTCTTTTCGTTTGGAACAAGTTGTCGGATAATATCGAATTGAAGTTGGTCGGTGTCTTGAAACTCATCGACAAGAAGAAATTTAATTCCATTTCGCACCTCTTCAAGTATATTTTTATGTCTTTCGAAAAGTTCATTTGTTTTTATAAGCATATCCGAAAAATCGATAAATCCTTCGTCATACTTTAACTTTCTGAAATTGTTGTTAACATCTTGGATAAATGAAAAGATTGCTTTGGAAGTTTCGAAATACCGTTGTTCGACGTTGAATTCGGGGCTTTTCTCTTTGACTTTTTGTTTGAATGAGTTTAGATTAATAATCTTATCGAAAAAGGCGAACATCTTTGCAAATTCTCGCGATTTAGATGCTATTTCCTCGTATACTTCTTCGTTGAAATATCTTTTTCGTGGCTTTTTGTCCTTTGTCAAAATTGCATTGACGAAGTTGAGGTAGTTATTCCAAGTTTCGAAATCAAACAGAGCATTCGAAAAATTTACCTTGTCTTGGAGAACTTCCTTTGAATATCTTAAGAAGATAGCGATTTGAGTAGTGATTTCTTGGATTTTTTCATTCCCGTCGTAGGTTTCGAAAAAGGTATCGAAGAATTGGATAAACAGGTTGAAGCATTTATGATAAGTTTCGCCAAAAAATTCGGCGAGGACTTGAAGATAGTCATCAAAACTTTTGCTGTAAAGTTTCTGTAAATCGTTCCAAAGGTCAATATTTGAGATGACTTTTTGTGTAAGATTTCGCAGGTCTGCAAGAGATATGTTCGAAAGGATTTTACCAAGCGTGGTCTTTTTTTCTGGGAAATCGAGCCATTCCATCAAAGTTGTGTTGAACGCATCGTCAAGGAGTTGTAGTCTTTCGGATTCCGAAATTTCACGGAAATTCACTGGAATATCTGCTTCAATTGGATAATTTGAAAGTATTTGAAGGCAAAAGCTATGTATAGTTGAAATTCTTGCATTCGTCAGCTTATTTCGAATAGTTCTAACTTTTTCAATATAATCTAATCCTACTTCTTGATTAAGATTAGTGGGTTTGGTGGTTTCGAAAGCCGAGTTGAAGCGTTTTATGATTCTTGAAAGCATTTCGGCAGAAGCTTTGCGGGTAAAAGTTATCGCAACAATCTCATCGGGCGAGACATCTAATTCGCCCCTTATGGCTTTTTCGAGAATACTAAAATATCGTTCGACCAAGACGCTTGTCTTCCCCGAGCCAGCATTTGCATTTAGTGAAATGTGTAAATTAAGATTTAGAGCGTCTCTTTGTTCTTTTGTCAGGCTTTTCTTTTGTTTCATTCTTTATCGAAATGATGATAATCTTTGTAGCTTTTGAAATCACCGCCCCAACGCCATCCAAGTTTTTTAAATTCTAAAACTATAGGATGAGTTGGATGGAAAGTTCCAAGCTCTTTTGGGTCATATTTGCCATTTTTGGGGACGTTTTTGCCATCTTCGTAAACAACAGGGTTCAAGCGTGGGTTAATGTCGATTGCTCTGCCGCGAGCGTGGAGCGAAAGGCGATTCGTTCCTGCGATTGTGCGATAGTTGAACGAAGAAGTGTTGTTTGCTTCCATCGAAGCTTCATCCGACCAGTTATATGCAGATATTGGAATTACTTTTTCAATCGGGAATTTAGTTGCCCTCATCATTTCAAATATTTCCGTCACCTCGCTTGCCAGCTCTTTGTTTATCACCAATTGTCCTTTGTGTAATTTATTATCAAAAGAGTAGTAGAAAACGTCAATCAGTGTCAAAGAGTCGATAATTTCTTTTGGGGCTTTTGTTCCTTTTATTGCATCTTCGAATGTCATATCGCTGTCGATAACTGCTTCCATTTCATTTTGCTCCTCGGAAGTAAGATTAGCAAAAAACAACACCAGAAACAGCGAAATTGTAATGATTTTTTTCATTGCAACTTTTTGTAATTTAAAATTTAAAATTATAAAGAATTTATTTTATTTTAATTATGAAAAAGGCATTAATTACGGGAATTACTGGGCAGGATGGCTCCTATCTTTCAGAGTTTCTCTTGGAAATGGGCTACGAAGTGCACGGAATAATTCGGCGGGCAAGCACTTTTAACACCCAAAGAATTGACCATATTTACAAAGACCCAACCGAAAACCCCGACGCTCGTTTACGACTTCATTATGGCGACCTTTCCGATTCTGGGATTTTGACAGAGTTAATTTATAATATTCAGCCCGATGAAATTTATCATCTTGGTGCACAAAGCCACGTTCGTGTTTCTTTCGATTTGCCTGAATATACTGGTAATGTTACGGGCTTGGGAACTACAAGGATTTTGGAAGCCATACGCCGTAGTGGCATTAAAACTCGCTTCTACCAAGCTTCTTCATCCGAACTTTTTGGTGCTACTCCGCCACCGCAGAACGAACGTTCACCTTTTGCTCCACAAAGTCCTTATGCAATAGCCAAGCTTTATTCATACTGGATGGTGGTTAACTATCGTAATGCTTACAAGATTTTTGCTTCGAATGGTATTTTGTTCAATCACGAAAGCCCGCGAAGGGGCGAAATCTTCGTAACCCGCAAAATTACACGCGGGATTGCTGGAATCCTTTCGGGTAAACAAAAGAAAATCTTTCTTGGGAATCTGGATGCAAAGCGAGATTGGGGATATGCTCCTGAATATGTTCGCTTGATGTGGAAGATTTTGCAATATGACCATCCTGACGATTTTGTTATAGGGACTGGCGAAAGCCATTCCGTTCGGGATTTTGTCGAAAAGGCATTTGAATATTGCGACATTGAAATTGAATGGAAAGATTCGGGGTTAGAGGAGAAAGGTGTTGTTAAAAGCTTCGACAATCGGTGGGCTAACCAGATTTCCACTGGGCAGGTTTTAATCGAGATTAAGCAAAGATATTTTCGTCCAACCGAAGTTGATTATTTACTTGCAGACCCTTCGAAAGCCCGAAAGCTGCTTGGATGGGAACCTCAAATTCGCTTCTCCGATTTGGTTCGCATTATGATTGATTACGACTTGCTTCTTGTTGGCTTAAAACCCAAGCTCGAAGGTTACAGAATTGCTCGGCAAAAAGGATTGGGTTGGACAGAACATAAGTTTGCTGAATTAGCGGAGATACAAAATGAAGTTTGATAAGAACAGCAAAATATTTGTTGCTGGGGGAAGGGGTTTGGTTGGTTCAGCAATAGTAAAACGATTGAAAGATTTAGGATTTAAGAACATTTTAACCCCTACCCGAACAGAACTTGATTTGAGAAGGCAAGCAGAAACCGAAAAGTTTTTTGCCCAGGAACGCCCCGATTATGTTTTCTTGGCTGCTGCAAAAGTTGGAGGGATTCTTGCGAACAATACCTATCGTGCAGAGTTCATCTACGATAATCTCGCTATTGCATTGAATACAATAGATTGTTCTTTTAAGTTTGGAGTGAAGAAGTTATTGAATCTTGGTTCGTCGTGTATCTATCCAAAGTTTTCGCCCCAGCCAATGAAAGAGGATTTTCTACTTTCGGGAAAACTTGAGCCGACAAACGAGCCGTATGCAATTGCAAAAATTTGTGCAATTAAACTTTGTGAGGCTTATAATTTTCAGTATGGAACTAATTTCATTTCTTTAATGCCAACAAATCTTTATGGGGAAAACGATAATTTTAATCTTGAAACTTCCCATGTGCTTCCCGCAATGATTCGCAAATTTATTTTGGCAAAGGCTTTGAGCGAAGGAAACTTTGCTTTAATTCGCGAAGATTTTAGGCTTCATAAAATTGGATTTAATCTTGATAACGAGGTTGACCTTAATTCCCAAAACTCGATGATTGAGACATTAGCAAAAATTGGGATAACGAAGGATAGAGTTACACTTTGGGGCTCTGGCAAAGCATTGCGTGAATTTTTGTATGTCGACGACCTTGCTGATGCTTGTATTTATTTTATGGAAAACTTTTCGGCAAAAGAAACTGAGCCTTTCGTGAATATTGGCTATGGCGAAGACATTTCAATTTTTGAGCTTGCCGAATTGGTCAAATCCATCGTTGGCTTTACTGGTGAAATCTATTGGGATACTACAAAACCCGAAGGAACCCCTCGCAAGCTTCTTGATATTACCAAAGCCCTCTCGTTGGGTTGGAAACCGAAAACCAGCCTACGCAAGGGCATAACAAAAGTTGTTGCTCATTATTATAGTAATTTACAAAGCTCTATGGTTTAAATATTCAATTCCTTTCTAAATTCATTAATTGCTCAAATTCATTAACCATAGTAGAAATTTATTTATGCTAATTAATCCAAATTATATATGGCATTAAAGCAAGGACATATTCCTTTTCGGCAATGCTTTGAAATCTTATCATCTGCAAAATTTGTGAATGAATTTCCTTTGGAAATACTTGAATAACATTGAAAATATCAGCAAGACCTTCGACTGCTGTTGCTTCGTCTCTTTTCTTCGAAAAGATTTTCATCAATACTTCTATGTCCTCCATAGGTTTAGGATATCTTTTTATTGTTGGATTTGGAACACCAATCCTTTTGCTAACGAGTTTAATTGCGTCGTTCAGCCCGCCAAGTGCATCCACAAGCCCAAGTTCTTTTGCTTTTTCGCCCGTCCAAACTCGTCCTTTTGCAACGGCTCGTGTTTCCTCGAACGATTTTTTCCTGCTTTTTGCTACTTTGTCAACGAATCTATAATAAATTGGGCGGGCTAAATCTTCGAGTTTATCTTTTTGCTTTTGAGAGAAGGGAATAAATAAATTTAAATCTTGAGAAGATTTATTAGTCGATAATGTATCGACGGTAACACCAATTTTGTTTATCATTTTGCTGAAATTTGGAACCATTGAAATTACCCCAATGGAGCCGGTAAGTGTCAATGGGTGAGCGATAATTGTATCGCATGCCATAGCTATGTAGTAGCCACCCGAAGCTGCTACATCGCTCATCGAAGCATAGACTGGCTTGATCTTTTTTGTCCTTTGGATTTCTTCCCAAATCTCATCGGAAGCTATGACCGACCCACCCGGACTATCGATGCGAATGATAATTGCTTTAACCTTTTTGTCTTCGCGGGCTTTTTTGAGATTTTTGATAAAGTTGTCCGGGTCAATTTCCAAATCCATATTGATTGGAGATTTCGCTGTTCTTTGAACAATTGGTCCCGAAGCATAAACTATTGCAATGGCATTTTCTTTATCGGTCTTTTCAAATTCTGTGAGTTCTTCGCTGTTTAAATAATCTTTAATGCTAATAAAGTTCACTTTGTCTTTTGTTGTGTCGCCTTTGTATTTATTGCCAAGTACAACACTTCTAATGTATTCTTTTGCCTGATTATCATTCAAAAGTGTGTCGACAAATTTGAATTTAACCAAAGAGTCTGGGGAATAAATTCCTTTGTCCAAAAGTTCTTGGGCAACTTTTTGGGGAATGTTTCTGTATTTCTCGAGAGCAGAGAGAAAAACTTTATACCTTTGGTTTAATATTTCGCGGTAAGCAAGGCGAGCACTATCGCTAAACTTTGTTCTACTAAACTGTTCACCAGCCGATTTGAAATCTTCGAATTGTTGGACGTAATATTCAATCCCAATTTTGTCGAATAAGCCTTTCAAGAACAAAGCAGAAATCGAAAATCCATTCATTTCCATAACACCTTCGCGTGCAAGGAAAATTTTGTCGGCTGGAAGAGCAGTAAAGTAATCGTTTTCGTTCCCTACTTCGATAAATGCATAAATAAACTTCCCCGAGGATTTAAATTTTTCCAAATCCTCGATAAACTCTGCTCTTTTTGCCCATCCCAGCATTGAATAAGAACATCGGAGATAAATCCCACGAACTTTTTTGTCAACGCTTGCGTATTCTATGCCTTTTAGCAAATCATAAAAAGATATACTGCCATCGGTCGAAAAAACCGAGGAGAGTGATTCTCCTACATATTCATTGACTGGGTTGTTCAAGTTAATAACAAGCACAGAATTTGACTTGACAACAACAGGCTCCTTTTGGAAAATCGAACCAATCGAGGATAAGATAGCGAAAAAAACAACAAAAATGAACAAGATTATTACACCAATTATAACGAGGGGAACCCACCAGCGGGAACGCTTTCGGGGATAATATCCCGGTGGAACTGGTGCAGAAGGTATTTGTGAACCATTCATTTTAACCTCATTTTTTGAAAAAATAAAATACGAAATTATAATGTTTTAGTTTCAATACAAATAAACAATAAATTTTTACAATTTTATTTTCCTTTTAAAAAATATGTTCTTAAAGAAATATAGCATATAATTTTTTAGTAATTTTGATTTTTAGTAATTAATTAGGAGGTCTTATTATGGCGTTTATTGACTGGAATGATACCTACTCGGTAGGTGTCGTAAAAATTGATAATCAACATAAGCGACTTGTTCAAATCATTAATGAACTGAGCGACGCAATGAGTGCTGGCAAAGGCAAGGACGTTCTGGGAAATGTATTGAAAGAACTTATAGCCTATGTTAATACCCATTTTAAAACAGAAGAAGAAATGATGGTGCAGTATGGCTACGAGGAGTATGAAAATCATCGTTACGAACACGAAAAACTTACGGATGAAGTTAAGCGGTTTTTTGACGACTATCAAGCTGGAAAAGCACCTCTTACTATTCAAATAATGAATTTTTTAAGAAGCTGGCTGATGGACCATATTGTTGTTAAAGACAAAAAATTTGGAAAGTTTTTGAATTCAAAGGGTGTTAATTGAAAAAGTTTTTGTTCTTTTTTATACTTCTTTGGTTTGGCAAATATTTATTTGCCCAGAATTCAGACTATGCAAGTATTATCTCGTTTTCGTATTTTCAGAACCGGGGATATGAGGTTTTGCGACGGATTTGCGACGAAGCAGGCGGAAGGCTTGCTGGAACAGTTGCAAACGAAAAGGCTCTTAAAATTTTGCAAGAAGAAGGGGAAAAAGATAATATACAAATTTCCCTTGAGAAGTTTATTTTCCCGGGTTGGTTCCGTTCAAACGATTCAGTTGTTTTGCTTTTTCCTTTCGTTAAGCAATTGAGAAGTGTTGGTTTAGGGTTTAATCCGACGACTCAGGTTTTGGAAAGCGAGGTGGTGTTTGCAAATTATGGGTTTTTGGATGATTATGCAAATATTGATGCAAGTGGCAAGATTGTGTTAGTTTCGCAGGAACGTCCCAAGAATCGGGAGGAATTACTTCGTTATGAGGCTATTGAAATTGCAAGCCAGAAAGGTGCGATAGCAATTCTCTTTATGAACGATAAACCCGGTGGTCTTGTTTTGGCTGGTGTTGGCAATTTTCTTGGAAATCCAAATCTAATCCCAGCATTTAGCATTACTAACGAAGATGGTCAGATGTTGAAAAGGCTATTATCCGACGGGAAAGTTCCACGTGTTAGAATCAAAAGCAATTCATTCTGCACAACGGTTGAATCTGCCAACGCTGTTCTTACAATCCCCGGAAAATCCAAAAAGAAGATTGTTGTTGGAGCACATTTCGATTCTTGGGACATAAGCCAAGGGGCTGTGGATAACGGTGTTGGGATTGCTGTGCTGTACGAAATTGCTCGCAATTTGTCCAGATTTAAAGAATATGAATATACGATTGAGTTGGTTTGGTTCAATGCAGAGGAACTAGGCTTGTGGGGGTCGAAAAGATATGTTGAAAAGCATAAAGACGAAGTCGCTCTTGCAATAAATCTCGATATGCCGGGCGACCCGACCGGCTTCAACATTATGGGGTTCAATTTCCTTGACTCTATTGTGAATGCTGTGGTCAATCAATTAGATGGCTACTGGCTAAAAGGCGGAGTCGTAAGTCAACCTTGGACAAATAGCGACCATATGTATTTTATGTTCGAAGGTATTCCAGTTATAACTCCTTTGGGATGGATGGATGAATCAATGTACCATCATTATCACGATTTTGGGGATACCTTCGACAAAGTGAACAAAAAGTACATTTCAAATGCCTCGGCTGTATTATCCTATCTGATTTATACTTTGGCTAAATCAAAGATTATATTTCCACGTTTATCCAAAGAAGAAATTGCTAAAATCCTCAAAGAAAAAGGATTGGAAACAAGATTGCGAAAGCAAAAAGAGTGGAAATTCGATTAATAAAGTTCATTAATTATTTAGACTTTCAATCCAATTCCTTTAACCAAAAATTCATTTAAAACACTTATTTGTTTTATTTGATTAATAAGATTAATTTCCATTTTCTAAAAAATGAATTTTATTCATAATGTTTGAAAATGTTTATAAAGTTAATTATGAGTTAGAGGATAAATATTGGTGGTTTGTAGCTCGCAACAATATTGTTCTTCATTTAACATTGAAATATGCTGATATAAATAAAGAAGATATTGTGCTCGATTTTGGTTGTGGTACAGGTGGTTTTGCCAATTTGATTAGCAACCATTTCAATGTTATTGGGCTCGATACCTCGCCAATTGCAATAGATTTTTGTCGTAAGCGGGGGCTGAATAATCTTTTCCTTGGTTCTATAGATGATTTTATTGCTAATAGAACACCTGTAAAGGCAATCTTTGCCCTCGATGTAATCGAGCATATAGAAGATGACAAGGAAGTTGTTCAAAAACTTCGTGCTTTGCTGACCGACGGTGGTTTTTTGATTGTGACCGTTCCTGCTTTTTCTTGGCTTTGGAGCAATCACGACATTTTGCATATGCATTGGCGTAGGTATACGAAAAAACAATTGAAGAACCTGCTCGAATTTGCAGGCTTTAAGGTGGTTTTTATTTCCTACTTTAATTTTTTTCTGTTTTTACCTGCTGTATTAAAAAGAATATTTGGAAAGAAGAAGAAATTAGAAGATACTCCACCTGTTGAACCTGTGTCAGATTTTTTGAATAAAGTGTTTCGAAAGATATTTGAATTCGAGAAGTATATCTTGCCCATTTTTCGATTTCCTTTTGGATTATCTATTGTAGTAATTGCAAAGAAATGTAAAAATTAATAGATGGGAAACATGGCAAAAACTTCAAGGAAAAGGGAAAAGGTGGTTGTTGTAGTTAAGGAAACCAAACCAATTCCATTTTGGCTTGTGTTTTTCATTTTTATTGCCACAACTTTTATTTTCTTTTACGACCAAATCCTTATGAACTCATTTTTTTGGGAAGATTTTGTTGAATATGTTTTCCCTGTCCAATCCTACGCAGCAAAGGCTTTTTCGCGTGGGCAAATACCTTTCTGGAATCCTTATACTTTTGCTGGTATGCCCTTCCTTGCCGATATTCAGGTTGGGTTTTTCTATGTATTCAACAGGCTATTGTCATTATTTACTTTGACTGGAAATAACCTCCCAGTGCTCGCTTTGGAATTGATTATCATACTTCATTTTCTTATAGCACAGTTGAATATGTATGTTTTGGCAAGGTATTTCAAGATTTCTTCCTATGGGGCATTAATTTCCGCTATTTCTTATTCTTTCTCGATGTTTCTAGTGGTGCATATTATTCATCCAATGATTGTTTATCATTTGGCGTGGTTGCCTTTAGTTTTGTATCTGTTTTTAAGGTCCTTCGATGAGGATAAGATTTACTTTTCGATTTTGTCTGGTTTGGTTTTAGGAATGGCTCTGCTTTCGGGGCATCCCCAGACTACTCTCTATGTTGTAACTTTGTTGGGAATTGCGGGAGTTTTCCAGTTAGTTTTCTATTTGAAGGGGAAATTCAAACTCACTCAAATTTTGAGAGCAGTTATATTATTCTTTTTGCCATTCCTAATTGCGGTTGGAATTTTTTCGGTGCAATATTTCCCTTCAAAAGAGATGTCCAAATATGCCCAAAGGAATGAAGTTTCGTACCAAAAGGCAACCGAAGGAGCTTTGCAGTTCAAGCAGATATATACAGCGATAGTGCCAAAATTGTTTGGTTGGGTCGAGGGTTCGAAACTTGAAAATGCTTCCTTCTACCTTCGTTTTAAGGGGGAATTGCAAACTCATTTCTTTTGGGAAACAGTTTATTATTTTGGTGTTACTTCTGCAATTCTTGGATTATTTGCTGCTTTAGTTGGATATAGCCTTCGTTATGTTTGGTTGATGATAATTTTCGTTGTTTTCGGATTTCTTTTTTCTCTTGGCGGTGGCAGTCCATTATTCGACTTGTTATTTAATCTTCCATACTTTGGAATTTTCCGAAATCCAGCCAGAATGATGTTCTTTGTAGTTCTGGGTATGTCTGTTCTTGGTGGCTTGGGCTTCGACTTTTTATGGAAGAATGCACTGAAGAAAGAAGCATTGGTTAAGTTTCTAATACCTTCGTTTATTGCTTTTGTTTTGGCTGTTCTTGCATCCTCGGGTTGGTTTGCCGATACGTTTAATGCACCATTAGTTGCTAATGATGTAATTAAGGATTCAGGAAGTTTTGCCCTTGTGTTAATTCTTATTGTTGTCACCCTTGGAATATTGCTCAATCGGGCGGTTTTGCCTCCTGCTGTAGCTGGTGCCATTATTTCGATATTATGTTTTATTGATTTATACCTTGTAGGAGCTGAGTTCAATCGAAATCCAAATAATCCAGAAAAGGCTTATGAATTGAAACCGGAACTTAAGGCAATGCTTACGCCTAAACCACCGAACGAAATCTTTCGTGTAAGTTCTCGCCTGTATGAGCCCATTCGTTTTATGGCTATGCAAAGGAATCAAGGTCTAATTGACGGCATAATGTTGATAGATGGCTACAATCCCTTGATTTTGGAAAGAGTGCTTCCGCCTTTGAATAGCACAGCCCAAGTGAATGATTTATACAATGTCCGATACGAGGTTAAAGTGGATTTGGAAAAGGGAACTTGGGGATTTTTCGAACGTTCTTCTTATTTGCCACGTGCCTGGTTTGTCGATAGTTCTATTGTTGTTAGCGAAAAGAACATTCACGATTTTATGCGAAAAAACCAGATTGACTATCGAAAAACTGTTGTATTGGAAAAGCAGCCAAACTTTGTGAAAAATAATATAGATACTTTAAATCAAAATTCTGTGGCTTGTTTATATTACAGCGAAAATTACTTTAAGTATTTGGTAAAAATATCGAACTCTGCTTTGTTGGTTTTCAGTGAAATCTGGTATCCAGAATGGAAAGCCTATGTCGATGGTATGCCTTTTGAAATATTTAGAGCAAACTATTGTTTCAGAGCCATTGAAGTTCCAAAAGGAGAACATATTGTCGAAATGAAGTTTGTTTCGGACTCTTTCTTAGTTGGTTCGTATATTAGCATTTTTACTATTGTGCTTTCACTGGTTGGTTTAGTTGTATTTTACAGAATAGAAATTGGCAAACATATACATATTATTTCAAAAAAGAGTTAAATTCAGAAACTAAAGGGAGTGTATGAATTCAAACAAAGTTTTGAAGGAGCCACCTGTTTGGATTAGGTGGATGGTGCTTGTTGTAGTTTCCGTTGCAATGTTTGGAAATTACTATGTCTACGACTCGATATCCCCCTTAGCCGACCTTTTGGCAAAGCAGTTAAATTTCACAGACGATAACATTGGCTTGCTACAAGGAATTTATAGTTTCCCAAACATTATAATGGTTGCTATTGGTGGAATTATTATCGATAGAATTGGAACACGGCGGGCTAATCTGCTTTTTTCTGCTTTGTGTATGATTGGTGCATTTACAACATTTATCCGCGGCGATATTGTTACAATGGCAACTGGAAGATTGATTTTCGGATTGGGTGCCGAATCGCTCATAGTTTCTATTACAACTACTTTGGCTAAATGGTTCAAAGGGAAAGAGTTGTCTTTTGCTTTCGGGTTGAATTTGACCATTGCCCGTTTGGGTTCCTTTGCTGCTTTGAATTCACCAACGTGGGCAAAAGGCTTTTACGAAAATTGGCAAGGACCTTTGTTAATTTCCTTTGTGGCTTCGCTTATTTCTGTAATTGCAGTTATCATATACTATGTTTTGGATGTTTGGTCGAGAAATAGATTCCTGCTGGGCGAAGAGCAAAAGCAAGGAAAAATCGAACTGAAAGAAATATTTCGCTTCGGACCAGCATTTTGGTTTATCACTTTGCTCTGTGTAGCTTTTTATTCTGCTATGTTTCCATTCCAAACATTTGCAATTAAGTTCTTTCAGGAAGTCCATAATGTTTCGCGTCAAACCGCTGGTTTTCTCTCCAGCATTTTGACCTTGTCTGCTATGATAATGACACCAATATTCGGAATAATTGTCGATAAAGTTGGTCACAGAGCAAAATTTATGATTTTGGGCTCGTTCCTAATTATTCCAGTATATTTAATAATGGCTTATACAAGAATCTCTTTGTTTGTTCCAATGTCCATAATGGGAATTGCCTTTTCCTTGATACCAGCTGTGATGTGGCCCTCTGTTGCTTATGTTGTTGATGAATCCAAACTTGGGACCGCCTATGGAGTGATGACGATGATACAAAATATCGGGTTGTTTGCGACCAATATTTTGATTGGGTTCGTAAATACAAAGACAGGTGGTTATACTACGGGGATGTGGATTTTCTCATTTTTTGGTATATTTGGAGTTTTATTTGGATACCTTTTGCTAAAATCAAATCGGAAAGCAACCAGATTCGATTTAGAAAAACCAAAAGTTTAATTAGAAAGGAAGGATTTTATGCCAAGAAAGAAAAAGACTGAAAAAGAAAAGGAATTGACCTTGGTTGATGCAGCAAGAATTGCTCTTTCGGACTATTTAGGTGTTTCTTCGGTTGAAACACTGCTCGTTTTGTCCGATGAGCCATTAAGAGAAATTGGGCTGACGTTTTTTCAAGTAGGGAAGGAACTTGCTCACGAAGTATTTTATTGCGAGATAAAACCTCGAAAGGTCAATGGCGAAGAACCACCTGAACAGATAGCTTTACTTATGCAAGAAGTGGATGTAGTTGTCGCTCCAATGAGCAAATCAATAACTCATACAAATGCACGGCGCGAGGCAACGAAACTCGGGGTTAGAATTGCAACAATGCCCGGAATAACGCAGGATACAATGATTCGCTGTTTGAGTGCAGACGCCGATAAAATTTTAAAAATAACTGAAAATGTGGCAAAGCAACTTCAGAATGTTTCGACGATTCGAGTAACAACTGAACTTGGAACCGACATAACATTGCCCGTGAAAGGTAGGAATATAATTAAAAGTACAGGAATACTGCGAAACATTGGTGAATATGGCAATTTGCCGTCGGGTGAAGTCTATCTTGCTCCTTGGGAAAAACAAAGCAATGGTGTTATAGTTTTCGATGGTTCTATTGCGGGCATTGGGAAGTTGAAGCATCCAGTTAAAGTTACTGTCGAAGATGGTTATGGTGTAGATTTCGAAGGAGATGAAGAAGCTAAAATGTTATACGATATATTAAAAGATATTGGTCACGAAGCTTTTGCCATTGGTGAATTTGGCATTGGAACAAACTACAAAGCCACAATTACAGGAAGTATCCTCGAGGATGAAAAAGTGCTTGGGACGATTCACATTGCCTTTGGAAATAATCAGACTATGGGGGGTAAAATCAAAGCCAAAGGACACATTGATGGAATTGTAACCAAACCAAATGTTTATTTTGATGATAAATTAATTATGAAAGAAGGCAAGTTGTTGATTTAATCCGAAAATTTTATGTTAATTCTCTTCTTTTTCATCATTTTAGGTTTTAGTGCTTCCTTTTCACAAACACAGCCATCCTTCCCTTTAATCAAATACAAAGTGGTAAAATTTGACAATTACGCAAAATTAAACTCATTCTTGCGAGAATTTAATCCTAATGTCAACAAAACCAAGTATCGGGTTTTGACCACTTTAAATAGAAAAGAGCTTCGCTTTTTCCGTCCAAAGCAACCAATAATTCTTCCCGATACTTTTTTGGATGATTTGAGGGTGTATTCTGTTTTTCCACTTGAATACCCCGGAGCCAAGTTTATTCCAAAATTGATTGTTGTATCCAATGTATATCAGGCTTATGCTTGTTATGAATTTGGTAATCTGGTAAGATTTGCAGCCGCAATTACTGGAAAGAAATCGACCCCAACCTATCCGGGGCGTTATTCTTTGCAGTGGAGGGAAAGGCTCCGCATATCTTCATTCAACGAAAGTTGGATAATGCCATTCACTTGGAATTTTCATCGTTTAACGGGTTCGGCGTTTCATCAATTTGAGATGCCCGGTTTTCCTGCCTCGCATATGTGTATCCGACAATTTCGTGAAGACGCTGAGTGGCTTTATAATTGGGGCGAGGGACCCAAAAGAGACTCAACAGGAAAAATTATTCCGATGTCCGGTACTCCGGTAATTATAATTGATTTCTACGATTTTATCAACTTTCCTAAGAAATGGCTCGAATTAGAGTCCAACCAGCAAAAAATCGACTACCTGCCTCCAGACCCTATGAAGGTGGAGGAGGCTTTGATGCCAATAGAACATATTCCCCCTGAACTTCGTTCGATGATACCGAAGAAAGAGAGGATTAGGTATGAAACTGCATTTGATACGCTCGTGGCTCGCGGGGTTATACCTCGCAGCTTACGGCTAAGACCTTCAAATTCCTTGAAGAAAAAGGATTAACGTAAAGGGGGCGTTGCAAAAGATTCTTTGCAAATTAAGAATTGAATTTCATTTTCTGATTCGCTAACGAGGCATCTAAATCCTTTTTAAATTTTTCGAAGGCTTTTTTAGGCAGGATGGTCGGAACTTCTTTCAAGAACCTTTCGTAAAATGCATTGTCTATTTCGATACCTTTAACGAAAGAATTGAGAGCCTTTACGAAGTTTTTAGTTTTCAAATATAATTTCCCTAATTCAAAAGATAACAAGGGAGAATTTTTTGATAAGGTTTGGTAATTTTCGAGTGCAGCTACTCCTTTTTCATATTTTCTATGTTCCCAAATAAAATCAATGAATTCAATCAGAAGTGAATCATCGTCTGGATTGTTTAGAAGGGCTTTTTCGAAAAACGAGAAAGCAGTGCTGATTCTACCAAGACTTACGAAGTAATCAATTGGTATCATCCACAGGGAAATATTTTTGGGGTCTCGTGCAAGCCCATCCCAAAAATACTTTTCGGCTTTGCCATATTTATCCAGATACCAATAGCAAAGACCAGCACCAATGTATGATATTGCTGAATTTTCGTCGTATTTTATCGCACTTAAAAAATATTCCAATGCCCATTCATAGAACCTAAACTTCCCTTGAATTAAACCAGCAATTGTATGTGCGTTAGGGTCGTTAGAATTTAATTTTTCAATGTCTGCCAAAAAATCAAGTGCCTCAATTAATTTTCCTGCATTAATATAGGCAATTACAAGATAATATTTAGAGGGTTCATATTTATCGTTCAAAGCTAATGAGTTTAAGAAAGCGTCGATAGCTTTGTATGGGCGTCCTAAACGAAGGTAAGTTATTCCAAGATTGCACCAATGCCATTCGGATGTTGGGTCTAAGTTGATAGCTTTCATATGATATTCGAGGCTTTCCTTCACTTTGCCCAAACTCATATAAATCGATGCAATTTCGTAGTAGGCATCGATACCATAAATTGGTGAGTCAGTAAGTGTATTGAATACTTTTAAAGCCTCGTCGTATCTTTGATGAGCCTTTAAAAAGATGCCTTTGTTGAAAAGAACATCTTCATCATATTCAATTTCCAAAGCCTTGTCGATTGCTTTCAACGAGTTATCTATATCGCCACTGCTAAATAGAGTCAAGCTTAAATTGAACAACGCATCAACATCTGTTGGGTTGATTTCCAAAGCTCGGTTCAATGTTTCTTTTGCTTCTTCAAATTCATCGAGATTCATTAGAATAAAGCCTTTTTGCGAAAGGAGTTCGGTCGAAAAAGGGTCAACAGAAAGGAGAGCATTACAAAATTTTAAAGCAACGTCGTAATATTCCTCTTCGATACAGGCTTCCAAAATCCCTTCGAAAAACTCAAACTCTTCTTCGGAAAATTCTTCGCCTGAGTTGATTTTTTCACGAATATATGATTCATAAATCACTGCAAGGTCTTGGATGGATGGCAGGAAGTCTGTTCCATACCACCAGAGATTTTCGGAATTTGTAAAATTATCGCTGTCAGCCCAATCGTTCATTTATTTTTTAGTTTTCCTATATCCAACAAAACAAAATTACACAAAAATTATCACTTTAAATTGCGAAATAAATTTTGAAGAAATCACTTTTTGAGTAGAGAATCCCTAAGTGTTTCCAAATTGAAACGTGATGGTTGAAAACGGAAAGAATTTAATGCTTTTTGTATTCTTTCTTTTGCAGTTGTGGGATTGTTTGCTTTTGTCAATGGAGAGGAGATAAAAACAATAAACTTGTTCGTATTTGTTGTGGCAAAAATATGCCTAACTACAGTTTCGCTTGATGTATCTGTATCCAACCTCGAAGGGGAGAGCTCCCAGAATAGGGCTTTTCGTGCTTTTGGAAGCGAAAGAGTCTGGGGTTCAAACTCAGGAATATCAGCTCGAAGCTCTTGTTTAAGATATTTGATTTCGAAGTTGAAATGTTGCATTAAAGTATCCAATTTAGATTTGGGATTCAGGAAAAGGCTAAGTGGAACAATTGTGAATTGGATAATCTGATTGTCAACAGAAAAAATGAGTTCTTCGGGTTCAATGTCCAAAAATTTTTTTCCTTCGAATTCTATCATAAAACTTTCGGTAGAATCGTTAAAAACGAAAAGAAACCCTTTTTTTGATTTTACAATGTTAAGTCCATCTTCTTGAATTTGAAAAGGAAAAATTGAAAATGTCGAAACAAAAACCAAAACAATTTTGAAGATAAAGTTATTCATTCGTGTTTGCTTTCTGGTTCTTGATGAATGTGAATTTGGCAATTTGAATAAGCTTTTTTGATTTCATTTTCTACTCGGTGAGCAATCTGATGAGCTTCTTCGATTGTAAGATTCGGGTAGAGATGAATGTTTAAATCGATGAATGTTGTCGAGCCGGATGTCCTTATCTTTATATAGTGAACATACTTAACTTCGGAAATTCCAGTGATGATTCCTTCAACATCTTTTTTTAGTTCTACGGGTGCTCTGTCCAAAAGTTCATCTATCGCACGAAGTGAAAGCTTGACGGACATATATAAAACAATCATAGAAACGAACAAAGCGGCTATAGAATCGGCTGTATGGATATTGAAATAAGTTAAGATTAAGCCTAAAAGAACTACACCAGAAGAGAGAATGTCGGAAGAGAAATGGAGGGCATCGGCTTCTGATGCTTGGCTTTTGTGTTTTTTTGCCATTTTTGATAGAATTTTAGCCCTGTTCAAGTCGACGATAATTGCGAAAATCACAACGAAGAAGCTCCAAAAGTTTACAACAATATGAGTTTCTTTGCCCGTTAGTCTTTCGACTGCCTCCCAAACAATCCAAACACAAGTTGCGACTAAAATCAAACCTTCGATTAAAGCCGAGATATTCTCGATTTTCCCGTGACCAAAATTATGCTTCTCGTCTGGGGGTTTCGATGAAAGCCGAACAGAGAAAGCAGTCAATCCCGCAGCAAACACATCCATTTCTGAATGCATTGCCTCGGAAATAATTCCTAAACTTCCCGTTGCAAAACCAACAACAGCTTTGAAAATAGTAAGGAAAATTGCAACAAGAAGAGAAGCCACAGCCACTCTATTTTTTTCATTGTCCGTAGTTGATTCTTTTTTCATTTTTAAAGTTTAGAACAAAACAAATTTAGCAAAAAAGGAACTGTTGTTCGAAACCAACAGTTCCTTTTTCGAATGATATTATTTTTTTATTTAGCAAAAGCAAAGCTTCTTTTCTCTCGAATGACGGTGACTTTTATTTGTCCGGGATATTCCATTTCCTGTTCGATTTTCTTTGCGATGTCGTGAGCCAGCTGGTCTGCAGTCAAATCATCGATTTTATCGGGTTCGACAATAACGCGAACTTCCCTTCCAGCTTGGATAGCGAATGTTTTTTGGACGCCGTCGAAGCTTTGGGCAAGAGTTTCAAGTTTTTCGAGCCTTTTGATGTAATTCTCGAGGGATTCTCTTCGGGCGCCGGGTCGAGCTCCGCTAATGCTATCGGCAGCTTGGACAAGGACTGCGTATGGTGTTTCCATATCAATATCCTCGTGGTGGGCTCCAATAGCATTGGCTACTGCTGGATGTTCCTTATATTTTTTAGCCAGTTCATATCCTATTAAAGCGTGGGGACCTTCGGTGTTTTGGTCGACACATTTGCCAATATCATGCAAAAGTCCTGCCCTTTTAGCAATTTGAGGGTCTAACCCCAATTCGCTAGCCATTATTCCACAAAGATAAGCAACTTCGATTGAATGGTTCAAAAGATTTTGACCATAACTTGAACGGTATTTCATCTTACCCACTAAGCGGATTAGGTCAGGATGCAAATTGTGTATTCCAAGTTCAAGGGTTGTTTGTTCGCCAACCTTGTAGATTTCCTCTTCTAATTCGGCACGAACTTTTTCGACTACTTCTTCGATTCGAGCGGGATGAATCCTACCATCTTGCATAAGTCGTTCGAGTGCAATTTTAGCAACCTCGCGTCGGAATGGGTCAAATCCCGAAATAACAACAGCTTCGGGAGTATCGTCGATTATCAAATCCACACCTGTTGCCGACTCGAAGGAGCGAATATTTCTACCTTCGCGTCCGATAATTCTACCTTTCATTTCATCGGATTCGAGAGTAACAACCGAAACGGTGCTCTCGATGCTATGGTCTGATGCGGTTCTTTGAATTGCTTCGAGAATTATGTTGCGTGCTTCCTTTTGGACGTTTAGCTTGGCTTCGTCGCGAATTTGTTTAATGTACTGGGCAGCTTCGGCTTTTGCTTCGTTGATGAAATTGTCAATTAATATTTTCTTGGCATCTTCTTTCGAGAGTCCACTTATTTCTTCGAGCTTCTTTATTTGTTCTGCACGGAGTTTTTCGATTTCTTCTAATTTTTTCGATATGTTTGCTTCTTTTTGTCGAAGTTCGTTTTCGGCAAGTTCAATCTGGCGTTCCTTTTTTGTCAGCAAGTCAAGCTTGGATTCTAAAGCCTCTTCCCGTGTCTTTAATAATTTTTCGGAAGCTTGTATCTTAGTTTTTCTTTGCTGATATTCGTTTTCAAATTCTTGTTTACGTCGGTGCCACTCTTCTTTAACTTCGAGCAATTTTTCCTTTTTAAGATTATTTGCTTCCTTTTCGGCTTCTTTTAATATGTTTTTTGCCTTTTCTTCTGCTTCCCTTATCTTAGAAGAATAAGCCCTATTAGTTATAAAATATGCAACAACGAAACCAAGCAAAAGCCCAACAAGTGTTCCAATTAAAATCATCATCTCGTTCATCTTTACTTCCCTTTACTAAAACAACAACCAATAATAAAAACGATTAAAATAGTTTAAACAATAAAAAATATAAAATTAAAACCGCATTATCGCCTTGCCGTCTATGTCGATTGAGTCGGAAAGAACCCAAACCGACACAGTGGGTATCATCCTGACTATATTTTGCTTCCACCGGGTACCCGAAGGTACCACCACCCGAAGGTGGTTGAGGCCTGCAATTTATAGCCAGAGCCTGATTCCCTTTTTTTTCAACTAACGGTTCTTTCGCTCATTATCGGGCAAGGCTCTAATGCGGCTAAAGTTTTTCAAAGAACTATGCTAACTATGTATGTTTTCAATAAGATACAATGTAATTTTTTTCAATTCATCAATAATAAATTCTGTATCCGCTTTCGATTGCAATTCGCATTCTTTGAGTTTTTCGGCTAAATTTATTGCTGTCAGTGTAAATATTGTTTGCAACGATTCATCTTTATACTTTTCCATAATCTTTGTCAGTTGATTTTCGACCTCTAACGAAGCCTGACGCATCAAAGCTTCGTTATCTCCTTTTAAAGTATACTCGTTACCTAAAATTTTTACTTTAACTTTTCCCATCCTTTGAATTTAAAATAGCAAATTAATCAAAACTTTAAAATTGACAAAATATTGACTTTGGATTGCAAGATAGTGTAGTTTGTTTATTTCGTTGCCATTGGCAAGATTACAAGTGTGTGATAACCTAAATGTTTTCTGTAATAATTGAGAACAAAAAATGCAAAGGAAAAATTCATCCAAAGAACGAAGTAAATTAGTATGTTTGCTGTAAAAGTACATCTAATAATTTCAAACAGCGTGATGTATGGGGCAATGCCAATAAGTTTTCTTTCGTCGAGTGGGATAGTTTGGTCATCTCGAAGTTTTTTGTAAAGTTTCAATGAAGAGAAGAATAATGAATAAAGCAAGGCATTAAAAATTAAAAAATTAAATATTCCCCCTTCTGCAAGAATCGAAAGGACGGCAGAATCGCTGAACAAAGCCACGAATTCTTTTTGGTAGCCAGTCAGCCCCAGACCAACGCCAATGAATGGGTTTGTTTGCCAGACTTTAATCGTTGCAATAGCGTTTGCTAACCTACCGGAAAAACTCTCGCCCGCCATCTCGTCCCTGCCGAGCGTTAGCACATTTTCTACACGAAAGGAGAATAACTTCAGTAAGTCGATATTTAAAGTTTCGGCAAGCAAAAGATTTGTTAAAAAGATGGTAATTATTGCAATAATTGCAATACTAAATAGAAACTTGTAGGATTGGTATCGTTCGATTAATGTAATGAAGATTAAAATTGCGACGAAACCGGCCAAACCAGTGAGTGAGTAAGTAAGAAACAATGTTATAAGATTAATTATTACCAAAAAGAGCAGAAGCCTATTGCTTTTGACAAAGCCCTGCCTGTATTGAATCCAAGGAATGGCAAGGAAAAGGAAAAGGTAAACGTTCCAGCTTGCCAGTGCACTCGGTTCAGTGAAAATCGAAGTGGCACGATAGAAAGCTCCGTATGCGGTCGAAGCTTGATAGACTTCGCCAACTACTTCGAACCGGGAAAGAAGCCCTCGGTTTGTGTATGTTACCCAAGCCAATGGCAAGTCGAAAGCACGAGCAAAAAGTTGATAAATTCCGTATAAATTAAGAATGATTACAATCAAAATAAGAATATTGACAATTTTGTAGTATGTCTTTGGTGTGATGAAGTCCAAAAAAATCAAAAGAAGAAAAGAGGAAACAAAATAATAATGAGTTAGAGATTTTAAATTTTGAACAATCTCCTGCTCTTTACCGTTAAAAAGTGGGTTGATAATTGAGATCAAGATAAAAATGTTAAAAGCAAGATATATAACATTTGGATAGTTGACTGCTATTTCGAGGTGTTTCCTTAAAAAAATGATTGAAATCCAAAAAAGTATGAAACAAAAAATAACATTCACATCGAGAAGAGTAACCCCATAATTAGAAATGTAGAAAAGGGCATAGCCAAAAAAGAATTGGGTTATAAAAGTTAAAATAAAAGCCGTATTATAAGTTTTAGCCATAAAGTTAAAATATTAAGGAAGCAAAATTAATTAAACTTGGTGAGAAAAACCAAAACTTTGGATAATGGTAATGTAGAATTAGCACACCCGGAGGGACTCGAACCCCCAACCCTCTGATCCGAAGTCAGATGCTCTATCCAATTGAGCTACGGGTGCACACATTTATGCCTCGACAGGTTTAATCCTATTTACAAGTCGAGCAAGTTTAGATTTTTTATTCGCAGCATTGTTCTTGTGAATTACGCCGCGTGCAGCAATTCTGTCAAGAACCTTATATGCTTTTTGCAAAAGTTCTTTCGCTTCCTCGTACGAGGTAGCTCGGCGGATTGCCTTAATTATTTCCTTTGCAGCCCGCTTGTTCCTTCGATTATACAATCGACGCTTTCGGTTTTGCCTAATTCTTTTTAGTGCTGACTTATGGTGCGCCATAAAAATTACTTTTTCAATTAGTTAAACTTAAGAAATACAAAATTAACATTTTCATTTTTAAGAAAAAAGATAATTTTGAAAAAATATTTTATTAATTTTGCAATGCTAAAAGCTCGGATGGCGGAATAGGTAGACGCACAGGACTTAAAATCCTGTGGGCATTCGTGCCCGTGCGGGTTCGAGTCCCGCTCCGAGCACTTTTTTTATGCTTTCCTCGTCCCTTTCTTTATTTTGATTGAATTTTTATGAATCCTTTTTTTGTTGCTTTTTTTCTTGTTTACGCAGCGGTTAATTCATATATATTTGTTCGTTGCTGCCAGGCGCTGGAAATAACCCAAAGCTGGCGATATTTGTTTGCCTTTGCTATTGTTTTCGCTTCCGTTGCGTATATTGTGGCTAAAATCTTTTCTGCAAAACTTCACGGTTCAATATATTTTATTTTAACTTGGGTTGGTTCGTTTTGGTTTTTTGTTTTACTTTATGTTTTTCTGTTTCTTTTACTAATCGATGCGGTTAGGATTTTAAATGCAGTATTTCATTTCCTTCCCGAGATATTATTTAAGAATTATGCGTTGACAAAAATTTTACTCTTCGCTTTTGTTCTTTTATCTATCCTTGTTTTGGGAATATTTGGCTATATACATCGCTCTTCGATAAAAGTTAAAGAAATAAATATTGAGGTTAACAATCGAGGCAAGGAATACAGGATACTTTTCTTTTCTGATTTGCATATTTCCGTTATCAATAACCATAAGTTTTTAGAAACGCTTGTAGATAAAGTAAACCGTTTGGAGCCTGATGTTGTTCTTATTGGTGGAGACATTGTCGACGAAAAGCCCGAAAAACTCGAAGAATATGGCTTGACCGAAAAGTTCAAGGACCTCCGTGCGAAATTCGGAATTTTTGCAATTACTGGCAATCACGAATACATCAATGGGGCCGAAAAGATAATCGGATTTATAGAGGGAAATTACAATATCAAGTTTTTGCGGGATACTTCTGTCTTGATAGATAATTCCTTCTACATTGTTGGTCGCGAAGATAGAAGCAGTAAAGTATTTTCTCGAAGAAATAGGAAAAATCTTGCAGAGATTTTGAAAGACATTCCACAAAATGCACCCAAAATTTTACTTGACCATCAGCCTTTTAACCTTGATGAGGCTACTATTTTTGATTTTGACTTGCAACTTTCGGGGCATACTCATAATGGACAAATTTTTCCGCTTAACTTGATAACGAATTTACTTTACGAGGTAAGCTGGGGATATAAAAGGAAAGGGAAAACGCACATCTACGTTTCCTCCGGGGTCGGAACGTGGGGACCCCCGGTGAAAATTGGTAGTGATGCCGAAATCGTTTTGATTAGATTTAAAATTTAAAGAAAGATATTAATTAGCTTTCTTTCTTCTTGGCGGCGAAACTTATTTCACCCGGTCCAAATACATAAATGTAAAGCAAACCACCAAGTAATCCAAGATTTTTAAGGAACATAATCATTTGGACCTGGTCGGAAAAATGTGTATGGAAAATAAGAGATGTAGGAATCAAAAAGATAATTAATGCTAATGCACCCCATTTTGCTTTCCAACCAAGCAAAATGGAAAGCGAGCCTAAAATTTCAATTAAAAAAGCAACTATTAAGAAGAAACTTGTTAATGGCATACCATAAGCGGACATATATTGTTGAGTACCTGCGAAGTCCATTACTTTTCCAAGCCCAGCCATAATGAAAATAAGCGTAAGAAAAATTCTGCCGATGAGAAGTAAATATTTTTGCATTGTTAACTCCAAAATGTTAAACAAATAAAAATTTTAGTAAATACTAAATTAAATTAAAAATTAACAAAACCAAATTTTTTTCATAAATTTTAATAATCTAAAATTTTATTAATTGCGTTGTAGATTTTATCTTCGGTAACAAGTACAAAATTTTCATAGTTTGGATGATAGGGGATATGAGAATCGTAAGATGCAAGACGCATAACAGGAGCATCGAGATAGTTGAACGCTTCCTGTGCAATTGTCGAAGCAATTTCGGCACCGAAGCCATTTGTTATCGTATCTTCGTGGACAACTAAAACCCTATTGGTTTTCTTAACTGAGGACAATACCAACTCTACATCCCAAGGAATAATTGTCCGTAAGTCAATTATTTCGATGCTAATATTTGGTCTCTCTTTGGCAATTCGTTTTGCAGCTTGGACGGAATCTTTAACACTCATACCCCAAGTAACGATGGTTAAATTGTTGCCTTCCTGAACCAACTTTCCTTTTCCGAATGGTAATAGGAAATCTTTGTTGGGTTCTAATGAAGTCGAAAATGGATGTCGATACAAGCCTTTATGTTCACAAAATATTACTGGGTCTTGCAATCGGCAGGCTGTTTTCAAAAGGCCCTTTGCATCGGCAGCAGTCGAAGGATATGCAATTAGAAGTCCCGGGATGTGAGCAAAAATTGATTCAATGTTTTGAGAGTGATATAAGCCCCCGTGTATGTAACCACCCACGGCAACGCGAATTACCACTGGGGCAGAGAAATTGCCATTCGAGCGATAACGCATTGTTGCAATTTCGTTCTTAATTTGCATAAATGCAGGCCAGATGTAATCGCCGAATTGCATTTCAACAACAGGTTTGAAACCGCGAACGGCAAGTCCTAATGCAACACCTGCAATCGAAGCTTCCGCCAATGGCGAATTAAAGACTCTTTCGGAACCAAAGCGGGTCGAAAGTCCTTTGGTTGCAGTAAAAACCCCGCCTTTGGGGTCGGCGATATCTTCCCCGAAGATTAGCATTTTAGGGTTATATTCCATTTCCTCGTGCAAAGCGTGATTGATTGCATCGACCATTACAATTTTCTCTCCTGTTTCGGGTAGTTTTTCGGCGTAGGGCAGATTTCGTGTTTCGATAGGTGCAAAAACATTTTTAATCGCATCTTCGGGGATTGGGTCTGGTTGCAACCAAGCTTGGTCTGCGGCTTCTTCGATTTCAGTGTTAACTTTTTCGAGTATTTCGTTAAGTTCTTGATGAGAAGCAATATTATGTTGAATCAAATAATTTTGAAATTTTTTGATTGGGTCTTTCTCTTTTGCTTTTTCCAATTCCTCTTGGGAACGATATTTTCTATGGTCATCACTGGAAGAATGCGGAAGAAGTCTTTCCACCAAAGCATGAAGCAAAACAGGACCACACCCTGAACTTGCATAATCCAAAGCTTCCCGTGCGGCAAGGATTGATTCGAAAAAGTCGGTTCCATCGAATGTTTTGATTTTTAAGTTTGAATAACAGCAAAATGTGTGTCCAACAGTTTCGCCCATAGATTGGTGTTCGCGAGGGACTGATATGGCATATTTATTGTCCTGAACACAAAAGATAACAGGGAGTTTTTCCCGAGAAGCCCAATTCACGGCTTCGTAGAATTCACCTTCGCTGGTAGCTCCCTCGCCGGAATCAACATAGATTACTTCGTCCCCTTTTTCGAATTTTGTGGCGAGTGCAGTTCCAACAGCATTTAAATATTGTGTTCCAGTTGGAGAAGAAGAAGTTGGCATATTGAATTTTTTATGTCCATAATGACCGGGCATTTGCCTTCCACCACTTGCTGGGTCAGTGGGTTTTCCATATGCCATCAAGAAGTATTCGTATGGAGTTAAGCCAATGGTATATGCCAGTGCAACATCACGATAGTACAACCAGAACCAATCTTTACCGGGTCGCAATGTCAACCCGAGTGCAACTTGAACTGCTTCGTGTCCACTTCCACCAATGTGGAAAAAGGATTTTCCTTGCTTGAGTAGTTTTAAATGTTTTTCGTCTGTTAATCTTGCTTGAAGCATTAAACGATATGCATTTAATAGGAATTCTTTGTTCAATTCCAATTGAATATGGGGTGGAATATCTTTTTTCAGGAACACTGGTTCGCGGGAGCAGGCTGGTCCCCGATTGTGCACACAGAAATCTGTTTCAAATGAATCGGCAAGTGCTTGATTAATTAGCTGGTCGGTAAGGTCGATATACGAATTTTTTGCCATTTTTGTATTCCATTAAGTTTAACTTTTCAAAATTTATACCAACAAAATTATAAATTTTGTTAAAATTAAAAAGTTTTAGACGAAAAGGAAAATAAAATATGGGATGGGAAAAGTTAATTAACCAGAACAAAATCAAAGAATATTTTCAAAGGGTTTTGCAGGAAAAATCTATTGCAAATGCTTATTGTTTCTATGGGGAGGAAGGAGTTGGGAAATTTGCTTTTGCAATCGAATTTATTAGAACTTTAAGTTGTTCGAAGCCTTTTTGGAAAGATGGCTTTTATAGTTCGTGTGGAACTTGCTTGAACTGCCAAAATATTGCGAATTTGAAATTTATGAACATAGAATATGTGTTTTCTTTACCCGCGGGAAAATCTGGGGAAACCGAAAGCAAGGGAACTCTTGCAAGTTTGCCCGAATCTCAATTTCAGGAGATAAATGAAAAGTTGAAAAATAAGATTAATAATCCATATACGAAATTTGCAATCGAAGGGGCTACGCAAATTAAGATTTCGCAGATTCGGGAACTACGGAAAACCTTGGCACTTTCGAATTCCCTTCCGGGGCGGAAGTTCGTGATAATTTTCAATGCCGAAGAGATGAGGGTAGAAGCACAAAATGCATTTCTTAAAACGCTCGAAGAACCTCGCAAGGATGTAACATTTATTCTTTTGACCACGCACAAGGAAGCTCTTTTGCCGACAATACTTTCGCGATGTCAGATGTTGTTTTTTCCTCCGTTGCAAAAGGAAGAAATAAAACAAGTTCTAATAAATGAATTTGGCAAAAACCCAGAAGAAAGCGAAATCATTGCCCAATTTGCCAATGGTTCGATGACAAGAGCATTAGATTTATTGGATTCAGACATAAAGCAAATTCGTGATGAAATGATTGATTTGCTTAGTATAACTTTAAAGAAAAATTTTCCGGGGAAAGAGGTAACAGAAAAGATTAATAAGCTTGTTGAAAAGTTTGATAAAAAGAAGTCTTTCATAGCATTAGACTTACTGGAGCAGTGGCTTCGCGATGCATTATTAATTTCGAAAAATGGTCCTAATGATTTAATTATCAACTCCGATACTCTTGTGAGGTTAGAAAAATTCAAAGAAATATTTGGACAAAAGCCCATAGAAAAAGCAATTGAAGTTGTTGAACAAAGCCATTATCTTGTTTCTGCAAATGTCCAAATTCCAAATGTCTTTATGAAATTGTTTTTGGAATTGAGGGACATTTTCTTTTAATCGCTTTAAATTTTTTTTATAATTTGCTTCCCCAAATTTGAGGTAAGTATGGCAAAAAGAGTCCGAAGTTCTGAAAATGGTAATGATACTTTAATAACAACCTTAATCGGGAATCGTATACCCCCATATTCCGCCGAATCGGAAATGGCTGTTCTTGGCTCTATGTTGCTCGACAATTCGGCAATTACGAAGGCTGCGGAATGGCTGACGAAAGAAAGTTTTTATGTCGAACGAAACAAAATGATTTACGAAACGATTATGTCGATGTTTGAAAAAGGGATACAGGTTGATTTGCTGACACTTTCAGAGGAATTGAAACGGCAGGGTAGGTTCGATAAAGTTGGGGGAAACGAGTATTTGGCGAATTTGATTGCTTCGGTTCCAACTGCCGAAAATGTTGAGTACTATTGCAGAATAGTTCAGGAAAAGTTTTTTAAAAGGGAGCTTCTTTTTACTTCTGGAAAAATACTTTTGGATTGCTTCGATGAAAATGTCGATGCGTTGGAAGAAATCGATTTGGCTGAGCGAATGATTTTTCAGGTTGCAGAAAAAAGGTTTGTCCGTAGTTTTGTTCCAATAAACAAATTGCTTCATGAGTCAATCGACATTATCTCGCAGTTTGTTGAGTCCGCAAAGAAAGGAATAACTGGGGTTCCGACTGGTTTTATCGAGTTGGACCGTTATCTCGGAGGATTCCAGAAGTCCGATTTGATTATTATAGCTGCAAGGCCTTCGGTAGGGAAGACTGCCTTTGCCCTTTCGATTGCAAGAAATGTTGCGGTTGATTACAAGATTCCCGTGGCATTTTTCTCGCTCGAAATGTCGGCTCAGCAATTGACTTTTCGACTTATTTCGTCACAGACAGGGGTTAATAGCCATAAAATTCGCACTGGAAATATTAACCAAAATGATTTAAAGATTATAATTAACAAATCCGACCCGCTTTTGAAGGCACCGCTTTTTATTGATGATACTCCAAACTTAAATTTGCTCGAACTTCGTGCCAAAGCCCGGCGATTGAAAACGGAACACAAGGTTGGCTTGATTTTTATAGATTATTTACAATTAATTGACCCGCCGAAAGCCGAAAGCCGTGAACGCGAAATTTCGATAATTTCCAGAACTTTGAAACAAATTGCTAAAGAGCTCGACATTCCAATTGTGGCACTTTCGCAATTGAACAGAGTTGTGGAAACTCGAAAGGATAAAAAGCCACAGCTTGCCGATTTGCGTGAGTCGGGTAGTATTGAACAAGATGCCGATGTCGTTTTGTTTATTTATCGTCCCGAAATCTATGATATCAAAGTTTGGCCCGATACGAAAGAGCCAACCGATGGCACCGCTGAAATCATTATAGGCAAGCAAAGGAACGGACCAACAGGCTCCTTCAAAGTTGTATATCTTAAAGATACTTTACGGTTCGACAATGCTGAGCTCCGTTATGTCGACGAAGATGTAGTTCCAAAGCAAGATATTGAGGAACCTTATATTGCAGACTTGGAAGAGGATGCCTCCGATGATGATTTGTCCGACGACGATAATTTGCCTGCATTTTAGATTGTAATTCCATTTACCTCTGTTAATGAAAAGGCATCTTGCTTAAATCAACATTGCCACCAGAAAGAATAATACCGACTTTCTTTTTTTCGAAAATTGTGTTATGCTGTAAAACCCCAGCGAAGGGGACAGCTCCCGAAGGTTCCACAACAATTTTCAGCCTCTCGAATATTAGGAACATTGCTTGCAAAATCATTTCCTCGCTCACGGTTATGATATCATCGACGTTATGTTTTATTATCTTGAAAGTTCGCTCCGAAAGAGAAGTTAAAAGACCGTCGGCAATGGTTTGTGGATTTACTGATGGGTAAATCTTGTTGTCACGGAAGGATTTATATGCGTCGTTGGCTCCTTCGGGTTCAACACCAAAGATTTTTGTATTTTTTGAAAGAAATTTTGTGCTTATCGAAGTTCCGCTCAACAAACCACCTCCACCGACGGGAGCGAGGATAAAATCGAGTTTGTAGCCATCCTCGAAAAGTTCTTTGGCACAAGTTCCCTGTCCGGCGATGACAAAAGGATTATCATAAGGATGAATAACCACAGCACCAGTTTTTTCGACAACTTCGCTAAGAGTTTCTTCTCGCGATTTCAATGTGGGCTCACAGAAGATGATTTCAGCATTTAGCGAGGCAACAGAATTAATTTTTGGCTTCGGTGCTGTGCGTGGCATCACGATTGTGGCTTTAGTTCCGACAATTTTAGCTGCGAAAGCAAGGGCTTGTGCGTGATTTCCCGAAGAATGCGTTGCCACCCCGTTGGCTAATTTATCTTTTGGAAGGGAAAGAACAGCATTCATTGCTCCGCGAGCTTTAAATGAACCTGTCTTTTGAAAATTTTCGCACTTAAAAAACAAACTACACTTGGCTAGTTCGTTAAGATTTTTTGAAGTCAAAACGGGAGTTCGATGTACATAGTTCCCAATTCTTTTGTGAGCCTCAATTATATCTTCATACGAGGGTATAACAATTTCTTTGCTGGTTTTGTTTTCCATAATTATAATTTCTTTTTCTATAAAGAATGCAATTTATTAACTTTTATTTACACTGGTCGATTTTTTAAAATCTGTAATTTACTGTTAGCATATTTGTTTTTTGTAATTTGGTATTTAATTTACAATTGAGTATGTTTTCATTTATAAAAGGCAAAGTAGTCAGGAAAACTGGAAATTCCATCGAAATTGAGACAAATGGATTGGGTTTTGAAGTTCAATTGTCGCTGAATTCTTTGGCAAAAGTTGGGGATGTTGGGGATGAAGTTTCTCTGCACACATTTGTAATGTTGCGTGACGAGATTTTCCAGATTTATGGTTTTTCGTCTTTGGGTGAAAAAGAAATATTCAAGGAATTAATAAGTATTCCGGGAATTGGAACAAGGATTGCCTTGGGTATTCTTTCGTATTTCGAGGTTGATGAGTTTGTAAATTGCGTTAAGAGGAATGATTTAAACAAATTAATTAAGCTTCCGGGCATTGGAAGGAAAACTGCCGAAAGAATTCTACTTGAATTTCGGGAAAAAGTAAACAAAATTAGTTTGGGACGTGCAGAACATATCGAAACAAAAGATGAAAATGTTTTTATTGAGACAGTTACCGCATTGAATGTTTTAGGCTTTCCTGAAAATAAGACCAGAACGATTGTCCGAGATTTAATAAGAACTATACCCGCCGACTCTCTAACAGTAGAGAACCTTGTTCGCCAAGCACTTCAAATTTTAAATAAGTAGTTAGAACCAATAGTAAGCGAACCTTACAAAAATCCCTCGACGAAAATTATATCCAATCCCGACGAAATATTGGTCGAGGAAATAGTAATCCAAGCCCAAGCCGAAATTTACGCCAACTTTATTTTCCGTTTTGCCAAGGTAGTAAAGTTGACCAAGGTCAGGTTGCCCCAAAGGAGTGTACCCCCTCAACGAGCGGGCAAGGATGGAATCCTGTTGGACATAAAAACCAAGACTTGGAGTTATGATGAAATCATCGAAAATTTCGAAAAAGTAGTAAAAATCGGTTGTTACTAGTACGTATGTAAATTTACTTTCCTCATATTCTCCGTGCTTTGGGGCAGGGTATTGAGTTGATGGATAAATGTATTTAGGCTTGGACGATGCAAAACCTGTAAGCCCCATAGAAATTCCAACGTTCCAAAATCGAAAGCCTAATCCGGCAGTAAGTTTTAAATCGCTCCATCCAAGCTCTCCAAAAACGCCTTTTAAATTGTCTTTCCAGATGTTATTTTCCCCTTTCGCAATTGCGATATTTACTATCATTAGCAATAAGATAAGAAATCTTTTCATATTTCATCTTTATTTAATAAAGAACAAAAGGAGCGGGAATTTATCCCGCTCCAAGTTTTCTTCATCTTATTGTAAAAATTGTTTTGCGTAGTATTTTGGTGTAAGCTTTTCGCCTGTGGCTTTTTCTATCATTTCGTTCCATTGATACTTAGCGCCCACCGAGAAGACTTTATCGATTAGGTATTTCCCAACTTCTTTATTGTTAACAAAGCTGTAATCTTGTCCGAGCTTACCTTTGATGATATTGGTTATAATGTAATTCTGGAGTTGTGAGGCAAGGAGTTCGCCTAACAAATAGTTGTGGTAATAGCAAGGGCTTGTTGCAATATGAATTTTTGTTGCCCAGTCGGGTTCATTTCGTCCTGCTGGTTTCTTTAACATCTGGTATTTTTCGACTAAATCCCACCAGAGCTTGTTTAAATCTTGGTCAGGATTTTCGTAAAGGCTTTTCTCGAAGCGGAACATAACTTGTGACCATCGGCTGAATACGATTTGCTGAAGTCTAAGGGTGTTTTGGGCAGGTTCTTGGATTTTTTTAGCCTCTTCGGTTGAAATTTTCAACATATCCACTATCCATTGTGGATTAGTAGCAAATCTTCCGAACAACATTGCAATTGCTTCGGTTGTGAAGATATGGGCTGGTGTTTTTAAATCCCAAGGAAGTTTCTCGTCGAGATATTTTTCGTAAAGAGCGTGCCCATTCTCGTGGAGCATAGTTTCCATCCAACGGGCATTTGGTTTAATATTGCATAGAACACGAATATCCTTTGCGTCGCGGTCAATATTTATGCAAAATGCATGTTGGTTTTTGTTCTCTCTTTCGAACAAATCACTTCGGGCAACAATATCGTCGATAGGCAATCCAATTGATAAGTAATAGTCTTTTGCCAATTGCACTATATCTTTATTTTTGTAATATTGGTCTAAATCGACATCGTAGATTTTGGGTGCTTCTTGGAAGAATCGATTCTGATAGTGCCAAGGCATCAAATCTTCTTTTTTGATGTTGTATCTTTTAGCAAGTATCTCGTCCATTTTGGATTTTTCGGTGGCAAATGCATTTCGAGTAAGATTGTCGAGTTCATCGAAAAGCTTTTCGATTTCGGCTGGGTCTTGTTCGCTAAGTTTTAGGCTCATCTCGTGGTAATTCTTGAAACCTAACTCACGAGCGATTTCGTTGCGCATCTTCACTAATTTAATGATATCGGATGCTACAACTCTTCCGATTTTCTTCTGTGCTTCCCAGACCTCTTGGAGCTCTTTGTTGTTGGTGGAAGTTTTCAAAATTTCTTCGACATCATTATCGGAAAGTTTTTTGCCGCGATATTCTGCACGAAATGTGGAATACTTGTTTTCGATTTCGCTTTGTAGCTTGGTAATTTGATTTAGCTTTGCAGTATCGACTTGTTTGCCAAGGAAGGTGAGATAAAGGACCTCGATTCTTCTTCTTTTAATTGGGTCTTGGATTAAATTCGATTCTTTAATTTTTTTGAATCGCTCGAACAGCTGTTTGTCCGATAGGATTTTGTTGACGAGCATTTCCTTTTGGGCATAGAGTTCCCAATTTTCAGGGGTGCTATTGGTTGCAGCGATGAAGTATTGCAGAGACATATCCTTGTAGGCAGGTTTCATCAGTGCTTCGTAATCGGCGATTAGTTTTTCATATTCTTGTTCCATTTTGCGTGCCTCCTCACTATTAAATTTTTCTTTTGAACAAGCAACAAGGAGCAAAATTCCTAATGCAAGTACTACCGAGAAAAATGACTTAAACATTTTCAATTAAATATTGTTAAACAAAAAACAAAATTAAGAAAAACAAGCTTTATAAATTTTTTTGAAAAAGTATTTGGAAATTGAAAATTTTTGACTTAAATTTGAATTGCAGCATAATGGGGTAATTCAACTAACCTTTTGGGGGTTAGGTATATTTATGATGGCTGGGGAAAGAAGCAAGGTATTGGAATTTAAAGAACTTAACAATCGTTCGATTGTTTATCTTTTTATTATTTTAATAATTATTTCTTCTTTAATTATCTTCTCGTTAAGTTGGTTCAAACAAAAGCCTATAAAATCTTATGAAATTGTTGGGCTAAAATATTTCAAAAAAGGGTTTATCGATAGCATCCTAAAGAACCAGAGACCTGAAAATATTAATGAGATCAACCTTTCCAAAGCCTTGTCAAATCTGGATTTCGTTCAAGATGTAAAAATTTATCGTATAGACCCCGAAAAAATAGTCATTGAAGTAAAGGAAAAAGAACCAATAATAGAAGTTGCAGAAAAAGATGGAATAGTATGGCTTCTTGATTCAAATTTGAACAAGATTGAGAATAAGTATGCATTCGTAAGTTTCCCGCGATTTTATTGCTCGAGCCAATTTGAGCAAAAGAATTTTCCAACAGAAATAAAAGACATAGTAAAAATTATGGCTCAAATAAAGCGAAATTTTCCGAAATTTTATCGTAACATTTCCGAAGTTCGTATTAATGGGGAAGAAATAACTTTTTTCACAAACTCTTCGAGAACAGAAGTAAAAATGATGAGAAGAAATTTTCCAGAAAATGCACTGTATGTCGAAAGGCTTTTGGCAAGGAAAGATTTTTTGCCTTTTCTGAAAAAGGAACTCGATTTTCGTTTTGATGGCTTTTTGGTGGTTAGATAGATAAATGGAAAAGAAAAGCAAAACAAGTGAACTTGGCAAAGACATAGAAAAAGTCAGCGTTGGGCTGGACATAGGAAGCTGGAAAGTTTGTGCTGTTGTACTTGCTCAAAGTCAAAAAGACCATGCTCCAACAATTTTGGGAGTTGGAATAAAGGAAAGAAGAAGCAAGCCTCGGTATGGCAAAATCGATAATATTGATTATACTGTTAAAGACATCGAGGAGGCTATACAAACTGCTATGCTTCAATCTAACGTATCAATTTCCAAAGTGAATGTTGGGATTATAAATCAAAATGTGAAATTTACCGACAGCCGTGGAATTGTTTCTATTAGTTCATCTCACCGTGTTATTGACGAGGAAGATGTTCAAAGAGTGCTTTCCGAGGCAAAGCCTTCGGATTTACCACTGGATTATAAAATCATCCATATTTTGCCACAGGAATACATTATTAACAATACATTTGGGAAGATAATTAATCCCATTGGGATGAGCGGAAGCAAGCTCGAAGTTCTTGCGAAAGTTGTTTCGGTGCCGTCTTTGGATGTCGAAAATATCAGTCTTTGTTTGAAAAGAAATAATTTGGAGCTTGGGGAAATTGTTCTTGAACCAATTGCAACTGGACTTGCAGTTCTCGATGAACAGGAGTTTGAATCTGGTGTAGCATTAGTCGATGTTGGTGAACTTTCGACCGAGGTCGCAATTTTCATTGATGGTGTTTTAAGATACTTTGCCAGTGTGCCTTTGGGCGGTCGCCATATTACCGACGATATGCGAACACTTATGAAAGTCGTTTATGCTCAAGCCGAGGAAGTAAAAAGAAATTACGGGCATTGCTATTTGCCAATGTTAAGAGAAGATAAGCAAATAATAGTGCCCGGAATTAAAGGTCGAAAGCCGATGACATTTACAAGGAGTCAGATTTGCCGATACATTCAACCACGGATGGAGGAAATTTTTACCCTTGCTTTGGAGAGTTTGCGAAGTTCTGGGCTAATTAATAAACTTGAACTTGGTGTGGTTTTAACAGGCGGAAGTATGCTCATCGAAGGGGTTGAAGATTTGGCGAGCCAGGTGTTTGGAATGCCAGTTCGTTTAGGAACTCCCTCGGATTTGAATTATCAAGGGCTTTCGCAAGAGGTCAACAAGCCCTATTTCTCGACCGCAGTGGGGCTTGCAATTTATGGTTTGAAAAATTCCACTACGAAAGAGAAAGTTGAATTTGTTCAAACCGAAGATGGTAATGCTAAAAAAGGAAAATTTTGGGATATGGTAATAAATTTTTTCAAAAAATTATAGGGGGGGGAACTATGATAGAACTTGACAACACAAATGAAGAAATAACCAGAATAGCCGTCGTTGGGGTCGGCGGCGCTGGTTGCAATGCGATTAAAAATCTCATCAATTTTGGAATCGACGATGTCGACCTAATCGCAATCAACACGGATGCAAAGCAACTGCGGGAAAATCCCGCTCCTGTGAAGCTGCCTATCGGGAAATCGAAGACACGCGGGCAAGGCGCTGGTTCAAATCCAGAAATTGGGAAGCAAGCCGCCGAAGAAGATTACCAGGCAATAATCGATGCTTTGAAAAACAAAGATATGGTGTTTATCACTGCTGGGATGGGCGGTGGAACTGGCACAGGAGCTGCTCCAATCGTTGCAAAAGCTGCAAAGGAAAACGGTTCTCTTGTGGTTGCAATTGTTGTAACTCCTTTGGCAAACGAGGGCTCGGAGCGCTGGGAAAATGCTTACAAAGGGCTCGAAAATCTCCGAAAAAATGTTGATGGCTTAATTATTGTGTCGAATGATAAGCTTTCCAAAATATCCCGTGAACAGAACCTTTCTGTTCGTAAGGCTTTTGAACAGGCAGATAAAGTTGTTTACGATGCAACCAAGGGAATCATAGACTTAATAAATAGCGTTGGGATTATCAATGTGGATTTTGCAGATGTAAAAACTGTGATTCTCGGCAAGGGTGATGCATTGATTGGAAAGGGTATTGGCGAAGGAGACCAGAGAGCAATAATGGCTGTCGAGTCCGCTTTGAATTCACCTTTGCTCGAAGGGATTGATTTGAGAAATGCTCAAAGTGCCCTTGTCAATATTACTTTTGGAGATGATTTCTATCATTACGAAGTTGACCAAATTCTGAATAAGATTCGCGAGGCAACAAATCCCAATTTGAATATTATACACGGTTTGGTCGAAGATAGCACAATGGGTTCCTCGGTTTCTGTAACTGTTGTTGTAACAGGCTTTACCAATTCTTTCTTGCAAGAATATTTTGAAAGCAAGAAAGGCAAGGATGGAAAGAATGGAAGATTCAAAAATGAAGTTGAAGAATTTGTTTCGCTTCCAACATCGACAAAGAAAAGAGAACCACAAGAAACTTTAATGAACTATAAAGCAACTCCAACGGTGGTTCCAGAAATAAATAGAAACGATTTAACAATTCCTGCTTATCTTCGCAGAAATTTTTCAAATGGTAAAGAAGAAATAATAACAGAGGAAAGAGATGCTGTTAAGAAGCCATATTATATAGATATAAATACAAAGTTCGAAGAAGAGGATAATTTTAGAGAAACAAGATTCATCTCAAAAGATGATAATCCAACAGCAATTAGGAAGTTGCTCGATTAATTTATTCTCCAAAGATGGTTATCAAAATTTCACGGCGGGACCTTGGTCCGTCGAATTCGCAAAAGAAAATATTTTGCCAAGTCGATAGACCAAGGTTCCCGTTCATTATTGGGATTGTTTCGCTTGGACCGATAAGACCCGATTTTAAATGAGCATCACCATTGTTATCTTGAAGGTCGTGTTGCCAAACACCGCTTGGGATTAATTTCTTTAAGAGGTTAATAACATCGGTTTGGACGGATTCGTCCCAGTTTTCCTGAATCATAATGGCACAGGTGGAACCTCGAGCGTAAACATTGACCATTCCTGTTTTGTAACCTGACTGATTGACAATTCTTCTCACTTCTTCGGTGATATCATAAAGTCCATTATGCTTGTCAGTTTTCAAGGTTATGATTTTTTGAATCATATTTTACCTTGCCGATAAAGGGAAACAAAGAACTCAAAACTTCTATCGTAAGTTCTTTCTGCTTCTTTGGGGAAGAAGCAGGCGGGAAGTTCCCGATTACGCAGATGATAACGGAGGCAATCACAACACATTCCTTTGCGCGGACAAGGCTCATAAGTGCAGTTACATTTGGATAAATTTGTTTCTTTTTTGCATTCCACTTTTCCTACTCTTGTGGAAGTTTAACATACATCGACTTCGAAATTAATACCTCTTTGTTTTTTTGTTTGTAAAGATACTCAATCCAAAACTTATTTTCTCGTTCCCAAGTAATTTTCAGAACGGTATTGATGCTTTCCTTTGTTTTGGGGTCGTCGGTTTTTCCTTCGAAGACAAATTGATTTTGCTTTTCAAAATATGTTCCATTCAGTATTACAACAGCATTTGTTAAACTATTAAATGATACTAAGAAGTATTTTTTTCTAATACCATCGTAACCAATGTAAGTGCGAGATTCATAGGGTAACCCGGCAGAAGAGAAAATAGAGTCTTTTAATTCGAGTATACGGTAGTTTAATATTAGGTTGCAAGTGGAAAAGCCTTGGGCATATTCGGTGCCTTCTTTGGTATGGAATTCAATAGCGACTTTCCACTTGCCTTGAAATTGTGTTAACTTTTCGTGTTTGGGATTTAATGTATAATACTCTTGGAAAAATTCTTCATTTGGTTGAGCCAAAAGGAATGTAACTCCAATACAAATGGACAGAAATGTTACAAGTACACCTCTTGTAATCATTTTTTAGTCCCAAACACCATTCCTTTTAATGACGTCACGAGCAATAACTAATTTTTGAATTTCAGAAGTTCCTTCGAAAATTCTGTTAATTCGGGAGTCGCGATAAAATCTTTCTATTGGGAGTTCACGGGAATAACCCATACCGCCGTGTATTTGCATTGCGTGGTCGACGCAAACATCCAAAGCATTTGAACTGACCAATTTCACGATGGCAGAAAGTCGGGGCGTGCATTCTCCACGGTCATAAAGCCAAGCAGTTCGGTAAACAATACTTTCGGTTTCGTATATCAACGCTGCCATTTCGGCAAGCATAAACTGGACCGCCTCGAAATTGGCAATTGGTTCTCCAAATTGCTTACGTTCTTTTGCATATCGAGTACTCATTTCCAGAAGCTCTTTGCAGGCTCCCAAGCAAGCAGCACCTAAACCTAATCGTCCTGCATCGAGCGTTTTCATTGCAGTTATGAATGCTTTGCCCTCGCGTCCAATTAGGTTTTCTTTCGGAACACGGACATTATCGAATGTTAGGGCAGAAGTTTTGCTTCCTCTTAGTCCCATCTTTTTTTCGGGAGGACCAGGAGTGAAGCCGGGAGTTCCTTTTTCAACAACGAAAAGGGAGATTCCAAGATTGGTTCGAGCAAAAACAGAGAAAACATCGGCAAATGGTCCATTAGTAATCCATAATTTCTGACCATTTATTACCCATTCGTTTCCATCAAGATGAGCTTTTGTTTGCAAATTGAATGCATCGGAGCCAGCATTTGGTTCGGTTAAAGCAAATGCAGCAATCTTTTCGCCGGAAGTTAATTGCGGCAACCACTTTTGCTTTTGTTCTTCCGTACCACCAATGTAAATTGCATTAGTTCCAATAGAGACATGGGCTCCAATAAATGTAGCAGTAGAAAGGCAAGCCCTTGCTATTTCTTCTTGGATAATGCAACATCCAATTTCACCAACACCAGAACCACCATATACTGGTGGATATGGTGCACCAAGAATGCCCAATTCGGCAACTTTACGAATGATGTGGTCTGGAATTTCTTCTTCCTCATCAATTTTGCTTGCAATTGGCTTAAGTTCGTTGTTTGCAAAGTCGCGAACCATTTCGCGAAGCATATTTTGTTCTTCTGAAAAAGTAAATTCAATCATAAAAGCTCCTTTTATGTTTTAACTTGCTTTAACTTGGATGCTCGATAAAATTAAGGATGCTTTCGCCACCATCGACAGCAATAGTTTGACCATTAATCCAGTAAAAGTTTTCGTCGGCAAGTTTTGCAATAACTTTTGCAACATCTTCGGGAACCGTGTTACGATTGAAAGGATTGTGTTCGCGTGCATATTCAAGCATACGCTTGAAGCCGGGAATTTTTTGCGCCGCAGGGGTATCGGTTAAGCCTGCCATTATCGCATTTGCCGTAACACGATAAGGGGCAAGTTCGACAGCAATTTGACGGATATATGCTTCGAGCGCAGCTTTTGCGGCTGAAATTGCTCCGTAGTTCATCATTGCACGCTGCGAACCTATGCTTGTCATTGCAAATATTCGAGCGTTCCGTCCAAGCAATTTTTCTTTGAACAAATCTTGAACCCAATAAATCAAACTGTTTGCCATCACGTCCATAGTCATTTCAATTTGCTTTTTGGTTGCCATTTCTTCGGGATTTTCCGAAAAGAACTTCTTTATTGCACCGAATGCAAGCGAATGAAGGAACACTCGAAGCTGTGGGTCTTCGTAATTCTTAAAGTCTTCTTTAATGGCTTGGATAATTTCAGCGCGTTTTTGGTCGTCGGCAGCGTTTGCATTGAAAAATCGGGCCCTTACTCCTGTGTTTTGCAAGTATCTACAAAATTCTTCGGCTTTCTCTTTATTAGAGCCAAAATCTAAATGTACACCGTAAATATTATAGCCTAATTTGGCAAGTTCAATAGCAGTGGCTTTACCGAAGCCACTCGAAACACCTAAAATCAGAGCATATTGATTTGTTGCATATTCCATAGGATTAACAAATTAATTGAAACAAATTTTCAAACTTCTTTGCCATTTTTGATGCTCAAAAACAGAATATTTTGTTCACTTTTAAATATGCTTATAAATTCCCTTTTAGTTTCGTTATTTTTCATTATCAAAAGTTTCATAAACAAAGTTAAAAGTCGCGATAGAATTTATATCGGTAGTCTTTTATTTCTGCGCTTTCTTTGACTTTGTTGAACCATAACATATAGGCGCTTTGTCGCCAGTTCGAGACGATATTGTTGTATGACTTTCTCCATTCGTTTTTAACAGTAACTTCGTCGGGAACAACTCTACGGTAAACTTCGAAGATGTAATATCCACGTTCACCACGGAATGGCGGAACAATTGAGTTCATAGGAACGAGGAAAATCTTTTCGGTAAAAGCATAATCTTGACCAAATCCGGTTATGAAGCCATTGTTGCGGATATCGTGCCAATCGTGGAAATTCAATGTTGAGTCGATTTGTTGAACAGCTTGGAGCGTTCCTATGTTTTTGATTCGGTTATAAACTTCGTTTGCTTTCTTTTCCAAAAGGTCGAGCTTTTTTCTCTTCATCAATGTAAATTTGATTTTTTCTCGAAGGTCTTCGAGCGGAGTGAAACCACCTTTGCGTTCGTCGACAACCTGAGCCACAATTATGCCTTGATTTTTAAGCTCGAATGGCTCAAGGACTTCTCCAACTTTGGCTTCGAATGCCAACGAAGTAAGATAGTTTGAACCAAGGACTGGTCGAGTTCGCTCGAAAAAGTCGGTGGTTCGTGCAACAACATTAAATTCTTTTGCAGCGGACTCGAATGGGGTTCCTTTCTCGACCTTTTCTTTTAACATTTTGGCATTTCTTGCCAAGATTCGTTCAGTTGTTCTCGAAACAGTCGGAGCAAATTTAATGAAGCTATATTTGTATTCATCAGATTTTTTATCATAAATTTTGATTATATGATATCCAAACTGAGTTTCGATGGGTCCAATAATCTCTCCAGGTTTTGCTGCGAAGCAGGCATCTTCGAATGGTTTGACCATCATTCCTTTGCCAAAATAGCCAAGGTCGCCTCCGTTCATTGCCGAGCCTTTGTCTTGGGAATATTTGCGGGCAAGCGTTTCAAATTCTTCACCTTTCTTGGCTTTCGCCAAAATTTCTTTTGCAAAAGCCAAGGCACTATCTTTATTGTTCCCAAATTCAATGAGTATATGACTGGCTCGAACGACCTCATTTTCTCCTTTTCGAATATCTTCTAAGCGAATGAAATAAACACCATCGGAAGTTTGGATAGGACCGACGACTTGCCCAATTGGTGTTGTTGTAATATATGCAGCAAGTTGCGAAGGTAAGTCTTTGGCAAGTTTGAAGTCCGAAATTTCTCCATTATACTCTTTAAATTTCTTTTCAAAGAGCTTGCTTCTTTCGGAAATATCTGTAAGCTTCGAAAGTTCCTCGGCAAATTTGTTTATGCTTTTCTGAACAAGGTTTGTATCCTGTTGCGAAGGAACAATCTTGAATATTGCATATTTGATTTTACGTCGAGGCTTTTCTGGATAAAATTGTTTGTTTTCCTCGTAGTATTGTTTGATTTCTTCTTCGGTAACCGAGACACTTTTGTCGGGAATATCTTTGAGATCGAAAAAGATAGCTCGAACATCCGCAATAGAATTATCTTTTATATATTTCAATTTGGCATAAGTTGGCGAGGCAAAAGAACTTGCAATTGCGACTAATGTTCGAATCGAATTAAGCATATGTTCTTTTCGCAAATATTTTTCGATATTGATTAAATCTTTTTTAAATTGTTCAACAATTCTTCTTTTTTCTTCTTGTGGAACTGTATTGGGTAATCTTTTATAGATAACATCGGGGTTGGTAATAATTTCCAAATAGGCTTGCCTTTGAAAATTACCAGCCGAGTCGGTAAATGGTTTGCGAAGGTAATCGGGAGGATTATCCAGCAGGACATCGAGGATTTCTTCGTCGGTTACTCTTGTGCCCATTTTTTTAGCTTCCTGGTTAAGCAGAATTTCTTCGACCTTTTCAGCCCAAAGTGATTTACGGACTTGACTTTCGTCGATATCCATATTCTCGGTAGTTGATTGCTTTCGCTGTTGTTCGATTTGTTCGCGCACCTCTTCCTCGAAGTTCTTGTAGAGAATCTTTTCCCCATTAATTTTGCCAATGACAGCGGTACGGTAGTCTTGACCTTGACGAATGAGGTTGGAAATATCGGCGTCGGAGGCAACCATAAATCCGACAAAGATAATTGCAAACGCAACAAGGGCGTATGGCGATATTTTTCGTATGCGTTCGAATGTTCCCATTACAACGAATTCCCTCGATTTTTAAAAATAAGATTTCAAAATTATTAAATTATTAGTATTTAACCAAAAGCAGGGAAAGTTTCGGATGATGTTTGAAAATTATTGGATTTAAAAAACTTTCTAAAACACTTCAAAAACATTATTTGATAGATATTTAATGGCTTAAAGATGGTTTTAAATAGGAATGATAGACGTATCAAAAATGGCGAACTTCTTTCCAAGTCGTCCTTAGGGAATAGCCCTTAGTTCGCCTTAATTGTTAGTCAAAATTTATTGGGATTACGAACGTAAATGTTGTTCCTTTGCCTTCCTCGCTTTCGACCCAAATTCTTCCATTATGTAGTTTGATAAGTTCGTAGCAAAGTATTAATCCAAGCCCAGTCCCGTGTTCCTTTTCGGTTCCCTTTGTTGTGATGCTATATTCAATTTTGAAAAGTTTTTCCTGTATGTCTTTGGGAATTCCAATTCCTTCGTCGCGAACCGAGACTTTTAACGATGGAATATTCCCTTCGTAGAAATTTTGTATGTCGATGTAAACATTTGAATTTCTGTAAGAAAATTTAATCGCATTGGAAAGGAGATTGCGAAGCACTGTGGTAATCATATTCCTATCGAGGTAGACCATAAAGTCGATGTCTTTGTTGTAAACAATCGAAATTTCCTTGTTCTTTGCAGTTGGCTCAATGTATCGAACAATGTCATTAATCAGGAGGTTGATATTAATCCATTCAGGGCGATAAGAAATTCTGCCTGTTTGGGTTTTAGCCCAAGTGAGCAGATTTTCCAGCAAATTTTTTAGTAGTGTCGAGGTTTTGTAAATATGGTGAACATATTCACGACCCTTTTCGGGAGAAAATGTATCGAAAAAGCGGTCGAGAATTTCGGAATCTGTTAGTATCGATTGCAAAGGATTTCTTAAATCGTGAGCAATAATTGAAAAGAACTTATCTTTTGCGGAATTAGCTTCGCGAAGTTCCTTTTCCGAATTTGTAAGTTTTTCGTTAAGAACAATAAGTTTTCGGCTTTCCTCGGCTAATGTTTCGTTTAGGATTTTCAGTTCATAATTGGCTTGCTCAAGAATCTCTTGAACTCTGCGGTGTTCATCGACTTCGAATTTGTATTCGTCCAAAGCGGTTTGGAGGTCTCGGGTTCGCTCTTCAATTTTCTTTTCCAGTTCAATGTTGATATTTCTGAGTTGCTCTTCGGCAGTTTTACGGTCGGTAATGTCGATTAAGATGTTTATAATGCCAGCCAGTTCGCCGTCGAAATCTTTGTATCCTGCCTTGAAAATTGCAAAATCTCGAACTGAGCCATCGGGCAATGTAATTTTTTCGTCGTAACTTTCGACCTTTTCTTTCTGGATAATCTTTTGGTTCGTCTCTTGATGTTTTGTTCTAAAACTTTCTCCAAATATATTTGGGAAATCGTTAACAGTTTTACCCAAAAATTCCTTTTTGCTTATTTGTAATATTTGTTCTTGGAAGTATTTATTGCATCCAATAAATTTTCCTTCGATATTTTCATAAAATATTGGCATTGGGATGGTGTCCAAAAGGACGTGGAGAAAAGTGTTATAATCGGAAACCTTTTGTTCAAGGTCTTTTTGATTTGTGATGTCGCTGATAATTCCAACAATCGAAATTATTCTACCCTCGTCCGAAAGGAAAAATCCACTTTCCTTCACATAACGTTGCTCACCATTAGCATTTTTTATTCGATAGATTAGATTATAGGGTGATAAGTTTTCGCAATGCTTCTGAAAAGTGGCTAAATAGTTATCCAAATCGGCAGGGACAATTTTTTCGAGCCATCTTTCCCTCTTGTTCAATTCCTTTTTAGAATAGCCAAAAAGGTCTTTGATATTGTCTGTCCAAATAACTTCGCCTGTTTCCCAGTCTCGTTCGAAAACTGCTTGACCAGTTGCAGTTGTTGTAAAATCGAATCGTTTTTTCCATCGGCGGAGTTCAATTTCTGTCTTCTTTTTTTCTGTTATGTCGAAGGCAAAAAGCAAAATTCCTGAAACTTGATTTTCGTAGAACAGGGGGAGTCTTTCAACAATAAAAAAGTTTTCAATTTTGCCATTAATCGAAAATTTTTCCTCACTTCCAGTAATTGGTTTCCCCGTTTTAATGATTAGAAGGTCTTTTTCTCTGCAATTTTTTACTACCTCTTCCGAAAAAATTGATTCAATGAATAAACCTTCGATTTCATCTTTATTTTTATGGAATTTTTCGCAGAAAAACTTATTCACACGAAGGATTCTGTTATACTTATCTTTAACATAAATGACATAGGGGATGTGCTCAAGAATTAATTTGAGTTCTTCAAATGTTTTGACGTTTTGGTAGAATAAGTCCTCATCATTGTTTTTGAAAAGAATAACCCATAGCAAATAGGATTCGCCTTTAATGTTGTATAAGTGAATGAATATTTTTTGTTCAATGTTTTTAGGAAAGTTTAAGGAAGAGAATTTTGCTTTTGTAAGCAAGTATTTTCTTTCAAAGAACTCGAAATTTTCCAGATCGAAAGGAAATCCAAACTCTGTGATTTTCTTTGAAATGATACTTTCTTTTGATTTAATTTGGAAGAATGAAAGTGCTTCTTTGTTTGCTTGGTGAATATCCCCGTCAAGATTTGTTATCAAAGCGGGGAAAGGGAAGTTTGCAACCCAATCTTCTTCGGATTTGTATTTGTCAATCAAAACATTGTATTGTTCAATGATTTCAGGGAAATAATCTTTTATTATTTCAAGACTTAAAAGATTTTCAATGAATTCATCCCAATTCGAATTCACAAGTTCTACCATATTTTACCAACTCCTACCTACTACCTCGAAATAAAAAGTTCTAATAGTAAAAATCATACCAAATTTTATATTTCAGATGATACGCATTGGTAGTTTGTTTGCAGGTTTTAATTTGAGAATGTTTAAAAGAATAAGATAGAATGAATAAAAGAGTGGGCTAAAAAACTATTAGAGTGTGCTGTATATTTAAAATTTGAGTTTTATTATTAGAATTGAATTCCGATGCCTATTGTATAGAAAATCTTCTTTTCGGCGAGAAAGTCGTTTCCTAAAGAAAGGTCGATACAAAAAAGATTGTAAAAGTCTTTGAGGTTAGGTTTTATCGAGACACCTGCACCCCAAGTTGTAAATGGAAGAAGTTTGAATTTTCCTTCGTCATTGCCTGCCAAAGTTATGCCACCACGAAAGGCTAAAAGTTCGAAAGGTGCGAATTCGCAGGCAAGAATGAAATTTGGATACTTTTCATATTGAATGTAATTGGATTCGATTGAAAATAGAAGATATTTGGGCGGAGGTTGAATGATTGTATCTTCCATACCAAGTTCGTTGCGGAAGGTTATGATTTTTTCTGCCGACAAGGGGAATTCCATAGCAATACCACTTCGAATGGTAAATGGAATGTTGCTTTTTTCTGACCTTGTATTATACTTAATAATTCCACCAATGTTTTGCACAACGATTCCGAAAGTAAATAAGTCCATCATATTAAATTTCGAGCCGAAATCGAAAGCAACGCCTGAACCACTTACATCGGAGCCTTGAAGAGTATTGTTAAGATATTTAACTACCAAGCCAAAACTGGCAAAATTTGTAGCGAAAGAACCACCGAGAGCAAGATTAAAGAAATAGTCGGATAACTTGCCAAATTCGTTCCCTGTTCTGTTTCGGGCAATAATACTTCCAGCATAATGAGAAGAAATGGATGCCCCGATTCCGAAATCACCAATTGATTGGGCGTAGGTTAGATTTGCATAATTTCGGCTAAACTCCATTAAAGAGAGCGAGGAGTAAACCATTGGAACTGGTGCACAGGATGACAACCCTGCGGGATTGTAAAATATCGTGTAAGGGTCGTTCGAAATAGCAGTATACGCTCCCGCCAGCGATATGGGACGGGTTCCGTTTTCCCTAAATAAATAAGCACCCGAAAACCCACCGCCTTGCCTTTGTGCAATTAATGGTAACGAGATTTGGTTCAAAAAGATAAATAAGAGAAGCGAAACCAAAAACTTAAAATTCGTTTTTATCATTTTGTTACCACAAGTTTTTCTCTTAATCTGAAATTGTCTCCAACAACTACGAGGAGGAAAATTCCTTTTGGAAGTTCGGCAACGCTAAATTCATAGGGTTGGGAAGGGTCTTTGGGTTTCCCTTCGTAAATATCCAAAACTTTTTTGCCCAGCAAGTTGTAAACGATTATCTTAATTTTTTGCTCGGGGTTTTCAATTTCTAAATATACAGCCATTTTGTCGCCTCGTTCAGTTTCTTGTATCGAAACAATTCGGTTTCCTTTCGTCGATGTTGTATCATTTTCGTAAAGTCTTTCGAGTTTTTTCCCGTTGTTAATTTTCTTGTCTTGTTTTTTTATCTCTATTTGGGCATATCGTTTCGAAGGTTGGACTCCGCCGACTGTAAAAATCAATTCGGGAAAATACAAACAAGTATCATTGTAAATATTTTCATAGTTAGGATAGAAAAAGGGGCTCAAATATGGATAATTCACCGAAGATTGCCCATAAAGTGCAAAGGTAAGAAAGAAGTTTAGGAAAATTAAAAGTAAATATTTAGTAAAAAAATATCGATAATTCATTTTACCAAATTGTAACACACAATAAATATAGACAAAACAAGAAGCCTTTTAGTTTATTCACTGCTTTTTTTGAAAAATTTTTTGAATAACTTCTCATATAAATCTTTGTTTTTGCTCATCGCTTCGATGTTCTTTTTTGCCAAGAGTGAACTTTTGTTGATGCCAAGATTTTTGGCAAGTTCTTCGAGCTTCTCTTTGCTTGTGGGGATATCTCTTGTTTCGAGTTTCCCGAATTTTTGTTTAATCAATTCCATTTGCTCTTTTTGGAGTTGCATTGCTTTTTCCACTCTCAACGGAATTTTCGGTTTTGGGGAAGAAGAAGATTTTTCGGCTATCGTTGGTTGTTCGGTTGGGCTTTCTTGTTGTTCTTGCCGTTTGGCACTAATGATTTTTTCTGCAAGTTCTTTGACTTCGGGATTAAAAGTGCTAGGGGATTGAGTTTTGTCTGCTTCCTGTTCCGAAATTTCCTTTGCCTCTGCTTCGCTCTTTTTGTAGAGTCTTGCTGCAAGGGCACTCGATGCAGTGTGTTTTTGCTTCAGCAGTTCGTTTTCGAATTTTTTCTTTATCTCACGCAATTTCTTTTCCCTTTTCCATTTGAAATAGAGCGATGTTAGTAACAAAGAAAGCAGAATGATTGAAACACCAAGGAAAATCAGAACTTTTTCGAAAATTGAAAATCGCTCCTGTTTCGGAGTTACCTCTTGTTCGGAAATGACGATTGGCTTTTGTTGATTGGAAGTATCTGGGCTTAGTTTTTTCTCGGTAGTTTGTTCATTTCTTTCCAAAGGCAAAAGTTCTGTAATTTCTTTGAAAATCGAATCTTTTAAGGCAGTGTCGATTTCGATTGGATTGTATTTTGCAGTTCCTTGGTTTTTGTAATATTTTGTTCGGTAAGCATCTGCTTTGGCTTTGTCTTTCATTATGTCGAAAATTTGAGCCAGAGCAAAGAATAAATCGGGAATGTTGCAACCCAAGGTCTCCGCTTTTTCGAGAACTTCCTTTGCCTTTTCGATTTCGTTTGCTTTTAAGTAGAGGTATCCAAGGAAAAAGCCAGCGTTGGCGATATTCCCGTTAAATGCGGATTCAAAGTATTTTCTTGCTACCGCAAGGTTACCCGTCAGAGAAAGCAATCCCATACGATAGTTTTCTTCTTCGGGACTAAGAGAATTCCAATCGAAAACTTCAATCATAAGAGATTTAGTGAATTCAAGGGGTGCGATTGTGTATCCTCTGGGTGATTTTAAGTATACGTTTATTTCAATGTGATTAGAAAATTTTTTAAGTGTTGCTTTCGAGATAATGCCATCGGAAACAACAGAATCCTCTTTGGTATTGTTTTCAATGTCATAAATAACAACAGATATTAAAGTCTTTGTCGAATTTAAATAGGATTGAAAATCTTTTGGGAACTTCTCGAAGTAGATAGTAAGCCTATTTAGAGGATTTATAGTCATCACAGGGAATTTAGAATACGAAAGGATGTCTTTTTGATTTAGCAAAATCAAAAGAAGCAAAACGAAAAATTTTCGACTTAAACCGAACATTTTATAATTTTAAAAATAAACAATCGAAATTTAATAAAAATTTGGCTTCAAATTAGGCAAAATGTATTAAATTTTCTTTGGTAAAAGTTTAAAAAGTTAAGAAAATGAAAAATATTATTGCTTTGTTGACCGATTTTGGATTGGTTGATAATTATGTTGGGATAATGAAAGGAACGATTCTGTCAATCAATCCAAATGTGGAGATAATAGATATTACACACTCGATTGAACCTCGAAATATCAGACAGGCTGCTTTTGTATTGATGACCTCAGTTAAATATTTCCCCGAGGGAACAATATTCGTTGCTGTTGTAGACCCCGGTGTGGGCTCAAATCGCAATGCGATTTGTGTTCGGGCAGGGAAGTATTTCTTTGTTGCCCCCGATAATGGAATTTTGACCTATACACTAAATAATTTTAAGCTACCCAAAGTTCATTTGTTTACAAACGAAAAGTATCAACTTGAAAATCCCAGCAAAACTTTTCACGGGCGTGATATTTTTGCTCCAATGGCTGCCTATCTTGCAATGGGCATTGATTTAGCTGAATTTGGCGAGGAATATCCACTTTCGAAACTTGTTAAACTTTCCCCCTTGAAAAGCTATTACGATAGTTTTGGGAATCTTATTGGTGAAGTGGTTCATATCGACAGGTTCGGAAATATTATTAGCTCGTTGAGTTATATTTCTTTGGGGATTAATATGCATAATATTTTGAAGCAAGATTTGAAATGGAAGTTTGAAATTGGGCATACGAAAATAAAGAACATAAGTACAACCTATTCTGATGTCGAAGAAGGTGAGTTCCTTGCTTATATTGGTAGTAGTGGTTTCCTTGAGCTTGGAATTAGAAATGGAAACGCAGCAGAAAAGATTGGGGCTTTTGTTGGTCAACTTGTTTGTGCAAGAAAAGTTGGAATTTTTGAACAATTTGCATAGATGGACTATGAGAAAGTTTTTTTACTTCTTTGTGGTTTTTTCTTTCTTGTTTTCGAACAAATTGTTTCCTCTCGATGTTGTTGTTAAGAATGACAACAACATACCAAAAACCTCTGGTTATGTTGAGCGTTATTTCTGGGAAGAAAGTAAAATTTTAAAACCAGACGGTCCTTGCATTTTGAAAAAAATCCAGATTTACTTTGTTGGAGATTATCAGAACCGAGATACCATTTACATAATGGGGGACCCTTCCGAAGGTTACCTTCCTCCAACGCTTTGGGTTGCCAATTATAATTTAAAAACGGACCCAATCATTTTCGATTATCAAGGAAAACCGGGATGGTATGAATTTCCAGCTGGGAATATTTATCTGGCTGGGTTAGATAGGGTTGTTATTCTTCACCGTTTGAACCAAAAGGGACCCTTTTTTGCAATTGATAATGATGGATTATCAACCCCTTATTCTTCTTTCTTGATGAATCCTTTTGAAAATAATTCTTTGGGTGGACCGGGCAATTACTACATTGCTAATGGTGATTTCCTTGTTCGACTTGTGGTGGAATATGTTTATCCTCTCGATAGCACTTCTGCAAAGCCACCCGTTCCACAATTCTTTGATGTTACAACGGAAGTAGGATTGACTTTGCCCGATGGGAAATACATCGGAAGCAATGATGTTAGTGTTGTCGATTGGAACAACGATGGTTGGGACGACATTGCCATAGGGAGTTATTTCTTCCAGAACAACGGAGACGGCACCTTTACTGATGTGAGCAAGAAATTTAATATCACAGCTTCGATGACTTCTTGGGGCGATTTCAATAATGATGGGTTTATCGATTGTTATGCATTGAGAAATGGAAATTACGATGAAAATTTGAAGATGGTCTTTTCGCTTGATAGAGTTTATAAAAATAATGGCAATGGAACATTTACAATGTTAAATCCGAAGGACATTTTTAGCTTGCCATATCCCAGTCCATCGGAAGATTTTAATCTTTCTACTCCCAATCAACAGGATTCGATACCAAATCCATACAATTGTATAACGCCATTGTGGGCAGATTTTAATGGCGATGGCCGGCTGGATTTATTTCTTGCAAACAATCGCGTTGGCGTAACGGTTGCAGGGAATTATGTTGAAAGATACTTCCCAGACCAATTGTGGATTCAAGATAAGAATGGGAAATTTAAAAATGTGACAAAGACCGCTGGCTTAACTCAATTTGAACTTTTTAGTCCAAGTGGTGGCGCATTGGGATATTACGATTGTTACGGTGCAAATGCTTGTGATTATAATAACGATGGTAAAGTTGATATTTTTGTTGCAAATTATCGATTAGTGAGAGATTTGCTTTATAAAAACAACGGGGATGGAACATTTACAAATGTTGGCGATGTTACGGGTGTTCAAGGTGTTCCAACCGCTGCGCCAAATTATTTTGGACATGGAATGGGAGCCGAGTGGGGCGATTTCAACAATGATGGAAATCCGGATTTGGCTGTTGGGAATCTGGGACATCCTGATTGGCGCGGAATGTATTCAAATCCTTCTTTGATCTTCGAAAATCAAGGACCACCGGATTATAAGTTTAGGGAAGTACATCAGAAAATGGGTTTGAAGTTTTTCGAAATGAACGCAGGTATGACTTGGGGAGATTTCGATTTGGATGGCTATCTTGACCTTTGGCATGGCCAAATCTCTTATCGTGCCGAAGGAGACGGGGGCGAACCAAAACGACCCGGAAGAATATATTTTAATACAGGTGCCCCCGATTTTAAATTAATTGATAAAACTTGGGAAGTTGGAGCGATTATTCACGGACCTTGGAATGCTGTTAGAATTGATTATGACAACGATGGGGATTTGGATTTGCTCGTTGCAAGCCCATTCGAAGGTGTCCGTCTATTGCGAAATGATTTAGAACGAAAAGGGAACTGGGTAAAGTTTAGATTAATTGGAAGTCCCGAAAATTCTGTGAATATGGATTGCTACGGAACTAAAATTTACCTTTATGCTGGTGGAAGAAAATTTTATCGAGAACTGATGGGCAGTATATCGGGGAATCGTTGCTCGCAAAATTCAAACACTTTGCATTTTGGTTTAGGCAACACGAGAATTATCGATAGTGTTGTTGTTATTTATTTAAATGGTTTTAGAAAAAAATACACTAATGTTAAAGCGAATAATATTTACTTGATCAAGTATAATGATGAACTGAAAAAGTTGCTAACATCTACTCCCGTGTTGATTTATCCCAAAAACTTCCAGCAAAACTTACCCGATTCTTTGTGTTTAGTTTGGAATTTTGTTGATGGAGCAACTTCGTATGAAATAATAATTTCAGAAGATAAAGATTTTAAAAATTCTCAAAAATATTTTTCGAACGATAGCACACTTTGTTGGAACAAAGGTAGCAAGTCGAAGCAATACTTTTGGAAAGTTAGAGCAATAACAACCAAAGATACATCATCTTGGTCGAGTGTTTACACTTTTTTTGTGGGCAATCCAATCCCACCAGCAATTCAGCTAATTGCCCCGATTAATGATTCAAAAAAGATGAACCTAACGCCAACATTCAAATGGAACCGACCGAAGTTCCAAAAATACCTTGATGTTGAGGTTTCCTTTGAATTTCAAATTGCCGAAGAGAATAGTTTCCAAAATCCGCTTTTATATCTAAAAGGGCTTAAGGACACAATTTTGACATTGGATTCTAACTATTTATATCCTGCGAAAAACTATTATTGGAGAGTTCGAGCAGTTAATAAAGATGGAGATGGGGTGTGGTCCGAAGTATTTTCTTTCGAAACAAACACATTGCCATCGGTTGTTGTTTTAACATCTCCCGAAGATAATGCCAGTGGAGTACCATTGAAACCAACTTTTAAATGGACACAGATTGAAAATGTCGATGATTACATTTTCCAATTGAGTAAGTCCCCGACATTTGATTCACTTGTAACGGAAAAATTTGTACAATCAGCTATTTATAAACATTTGACATCGCTTGAGCCCGATGTAGAATATTTTTGGAGAGTGGCAGGGCGAAATAATGTTGGAACGGGTCCTTGGTCAACTGTTTGGCAATTTAGAACTATTAGTGCATCCGTAGTTGAAATTGATGAAAATGGTTTCTCTGTTTTTCCAAATCCGACGGATGGTTTGGTCTTCATTAAATTACCTTTCGAGGGCAATTATAAAGTTCGAATTTTCGATTTTCTTGGTAGGGAAATTTGTAAAGCAACATTGGGAGAGGGAGTTAACCTCATTGATTTAAGTTCATATTCTGAATCGATGTTTTATTTGATAATTGAAAATGGCAAATTTTTAAGTAAAATTGTAATTTTGAAAAAGTGATAATTATTTATTTGGATTTTTAGATGTTTTTTTGTAATTTTGTGTGTAACCTTTTTTGGAGGATTTTTATGATTAAAAAGCATTGGAAACTTTTATTTGCAACCGCTTCGATTGCGTTCGGAGTGTTTTTTGCAGGCTGTTCAAATAAAATCACACAGGAACAGCTTATGCAATTGCGTGAGTTAAGAAAACAAGAACGAAGCCTTAGCGAACTTATTGATAAGAAAAAAGCAGACAAATCGAAACTCGAGCGTGAGCTTAATGCTCGTGAAGCAGAACTGAAGGATTGCGAAGAGCGAACGCAGTTCGTAAAAGATAAGCTTGCCAAATGGCCCGATGTTTGGCCCGATTGGAAGTATGTCGAGCCTAAACAGGAACCAGCCCCCGCCAAAGCTCCCAAAACAAAAACTCGTAAAAAGTAGTATTAGAAAGAATGAGGTGGAAGATGAAAAGTATAGTTAAAATTTTAAGTTTGATTGCAATTTTGACAATTTTTGTTCGATTTGATTTGCTTTCGCAAAAACCCGATGAGGAATTGACCAAAAAAGAAGCAATACAGCGAATTGCTGAATTCCAAAATATTGTTAATGATTTGCAATCCAAGTTGAATGCTTTGGATGCAGACATTCAGAAACTTCAAGATGATTTGAATCAAACAAATAAGCGTTTAAACGATTGTCTTGACAATTATCTTGGGCTTCTTGGAATTAATCCCGAAACGAATAAGCCCTTTACAAAAGAGGATATGGAGAAATTTAAACAGAAACTTGGCCAAATCGAAGGAAAAATTCGAGAGATGCAACGACTTTCGAACGACGAACTTGCCGATAGACGCAAGGAAGTTGAAGAACTTGAGAATTCGTTAAATCAGATACGAATGATTAAACTAGCTATTTTGCCTGAATTTTATAACAAAATTATTTCTCTTGCGTCCGAAATAAAGGGCTTATACAGGGAAAAGAAAATCAAGACATATACGGTTGGAACTTGGGCTGAAAATCGTGATTGCTTATGGAATATCGCAGCGAAAACGGAATTTTTTGGTGACCCATTTATGTGGCCCAAAATTTGGCAAGCAAATACTAATTTGATTAAAAATCCTGATATTATTTATCCGGGACAACAGTTGACAATTCCACCACCGGGTCCGAAGACTCCCGATGAAATTAAAGCAGAACGAAAGTACTGGAGAATGAAAAAAGCTGCAGTGGAAAGAGAACAAAACGAAGGTGAGACTAAATCAACCGAGACTAAAAAATAATGTTATGGTTATTTCTTCTTTTAAAAAAGCCCCATTGCTTTTAAGTGGGGCTTTTGTGTTTTATTATGTTTCACTATTTTGAAAGGTATGGAAGTTACTGAAAAAACAATCCACCTTGAAGATAAGGATTTTCTGTACTTTATTGGGTACAATGACCAATTACTTCAGGTAATAGAAAATAAATTTAATACTTTAATTACTTTGAGAGGGAGCAGTCTTGTTCTGAAAGGTTCACCCGAAGAGGTAAAATCTATCGAAGCAATCTTTAAAGAGCTTGGATATATTCATCGACGGAGCGGAACAATTTCGGATAACGACCTCTCAACTGTTTTGGAGCTAATGACCGAGGAGGATACAACAGTTCGGGCTCGAAGTAAGAGTTCAAATCCCGACGAAATCGTAGTTTACCATAGTGCAAAAGGTCCAATCAAAACCAAAAATCTAAAACAGGTCGAATATGTTAAGAAAGTTGCCGAGAACGATATTGTTTTTGCAATTGGACCAGCGGGAACTGGCAAAACTTTCCTTGCTGTTGCTATGGCTCTTGCCGAATTGAAGAAGAACCGAATAGAGAAAATTATACTTTCCAGGCCTGCAGTCGAAACAGGGGAATCATTAGGCTTTTTGCCGGGCGATTTGAAAGAGAAGCTGGACCCATATTTAAAGCCATTAACCGATGCTTTGTATTATATGCTTTCGAGCGAGAAATTAAAAACATATTCCGAAAAAAACATAATTGAAATTATACCTCTTGCTTATATGCGAGGTAGAACTTTGAGCAATGCTTTCATTATTCTCGATGAAGCTCAAAATGCCACTATTACCCAAATGAAAATGTTCCTTACACGAATGGGTAATAATTCGAAGGTAATTGTAACTGGGGATATCACCCAAATTGACTTGCAAAATCCCGAAGATTGCGGATTGATAAATGCAAATAAATTGCTCCAAAACATCGAAGGTATTGCTTTTGTTTATTTTGATGAAAAGGATGTAGTTCGCCATAAACTGGTCGCTCGCATTATTAAGGCTTATCAGGATGAGGCTGAAAGCAAGCAATTGCAAAAGCAACAGAAAGAGAAAAATTCGGATAAAACCTAATGTTTGAAATTTTCAAGATTGGATTTCTTCAAATTACTTTTCTCGACCTTCTCGATTTGGTTCTTCTTTTTGTAATTTTTTATTGGATGTATAATCTTTTGAAAGATACTGTTGCGGTTCAAATTCTTTTTGGATTGGTTCTTTTGATTTTTATGACTTTTATTAGCGAAATGATTAACTTGCGTGCAATAAATTGGCTACTGAAATCTGTGATGGGGGTTTGGCTGCTGGCTTTTATAATTCTTTTCCAGCCTGAATTGCGGCGAGTTTTGCTTAGGCTTTCTAATTTGCCATTCCTAAGATTTTTCCTTCGGACGAATCTAACCCAAACCATTGACGAAGTTATTTCTGCCGTGAAGGAAATGTCTGAAAATCACATAGGCGGATTGATTGTTTTTGTTCGCTCTCAAAATGTCGAGATGAATGTTGACACAGGTGTACCAATAGGTGCCAGAGTTTCGAAGGAGCTGTTGCTTTCGATTTTTAACCCGAAGTCGCCTTTGCACGATGGTGCTGTTTTGATAGAGGGCTCGAACCTTTTATTTGCAAAGTGCATTTTGCCTTTGTCAACGGTTACCAAATTAGAAGGGCGACTGCTTGGAACTCGCCATCGAGCTGCGCTTGGATTGTCGGAACAAACCGATGCGCTTGTGCTTGTGGTTTCGGAAGAAACTGGTTGGATTTCCATCGCCGAATCGGGAACATTTATTTTCAATATTCCAAAAAATAAAATCGAGTCTATTTTGAGTGAAAAGCTATCTTGATATATGGAACCCAAACTCAATTATCAGAACAATTATCAATTCAAAGAAGCCCGTTTTCAACTGGTCGATAGACTTCGACAAAGAGGGATAAAGGACGAGAGAATACTTTCGGCTATGAACAAAATCCCTCGTGAGCTATTTGTCGACCCTGCCTTTGTTTCCCAAGCCTACGAGGATATTGCGTTGCCAATAGATTGCAATCAAACTATTTCGCAACCGTACACAGTTGCTTTTATGACCCAAGCTTTAAATCTTAAAGAGGGTAGTAAAGTTTTAGAGATTGGGACTGGAAGCGGGTACCAAGCTACCTTGCTTTATTTAATGGGAATGAGGGTTTATACTATCGAACGAATTTACGAACTATATTTAAAAGCCAATAGAATTTTTCAACAATTAGGAGTGAATGTTTTAACCCGATGGGGTGATGGTTCGCTGGGTTGGAAAGAATATGCACCATATGATGGAATAATTGTTACTGCAGCTGCTCCAAAGGTTCCCGAGCCGCTTCTTGAACAACTTGCCATTAATGGCAGGCTTGTTATTCCTGTCGGCGACCGTTCTTATCAGGCAATGTATATCATTACTAAAGTTGGGGATAATCAATTCCAAGAAGAGCAGGAACATTTTTTCAAATTTGTGCCATTAATTGGTGAATATGGCTGGCAAAATGGTGGATAACCTCATCGGTGAATTTTTGGAGAGGAAAATTGCTATTGCTCTTGTTGGTCCAACTGCTATTGGAAAGACTAATCTCTCTTTGTCCCTTTCTGATGTTTTACCAGTAGAAATTGTTTCTGCCGATTCGAGACAGATTTATAAGTATCTCGACATCGGAACAGCTAAGCCTACTTTAGAGGAACGTTCCCGAGTCCCACACCACTTTATCGATATTTGTTATCCCGATGAATATTTCAGTGCAGGGCAATATGGGAAAGATGCGAACGCTGTTGTAAATGAAATTTTTAATCGTGGAAAAATTCCTTTGATTGTTGGTGGCTCGGGACTTTATGTTAAAGCACTTTGCGAAGGTTTCTTCGAAGAAGGTTACACGAGTAGCGAAAAAAATAAAGCCTTAAAAATTCGCCGAGAACTTTCGTGTTGGAGTCGAGATGCTTTGTATTCCCGTTTAATGGAAGTTGACCCAGAAACAGCAAAATTGTATCCCGATAAAAATTATGTTCGTTTGTTACGTGCATTGGAGTTTTACGAGGTTAAAGGAGTCCCAATTTCTGTGTATCGCAAAACATTTCACCGAAAGCCCGATTTCACCACTATTTACATTGGTTTAATCGCCGAGAGAAAACAAATTTATAGCCTTATCGAGAATAGGGTCGAGAAAATGTGGAATGATGGTTTGGTTGTGGAAGTTAAAAACATTTTGGATTTGGGCTATTCCCCTGAATTGAACTCTTTGAACACTGTTGGGTATAAAGAAACAATTGATTTTCTGCAAGGTCGAATTGATGCAAACACAGCCATTGAGCTTATTAAACAAAACACACGTCGTTATGCAAAACGGCAGATTACTTGGTTCAAGAAAAACAATCAAATTCGATGGTTCGACACATTCAAGGATAATCTTTTGAAAAATATCTTGGACTTTTTAAATCAAAAAATCGAGTCTTTTGTAACAAATTAATTAGGTAAATCAAGCTATGATTAGAAGAAGTTTAGTTAAAATTGCATTTTTAGTAAACCTTTTAGCTCTCTTTTCCTATTTTGCTCCTATTGAAAGCTATGCCCAAAGGGTAACATTTTCGTCTGAGGATTCGCTTAAATCAATCAATTTTTTGCGTCGTCAAATTTATGATGTCCTCAAACAGTCTGGTGAAGATAAGTCGAAGTATGGTATCGCTATTTATTCGCTCGACAGGAAGGAATATTATTATAAGCATAATATCGAAACATACTTCATTCCTGCATCTTTGACCAAGTTGTTTACTACTTTCGGGGCTTTAAATAAGTTTGGAGAGGACTTTAAAGTCAAAACCTATCTTTATTATACGGGTGAAATTTTGAACGGCGTTTTGTATGGAAATTTATACATTTATGGAACTGGTGACCCAATGCTTTCCATTTCGGATATCGATAAGCTTGTCGAAGGGGTAAGTAAGTTTGGAATTAAGGAAATTCGGGGAAATGTGAATGCCGACCCATCATTTTTCGATTCGCAAACCGATAGATTTGTTTACAGTGGCGATTTTGATGTTGTTCAAAAAACCCAACCAATAACATCAATAGCAATTGAAAGGAATATTTTAACTGTTATTGTTACAGCAGGTTCAATTTATGGAAAACCTGTTAGCGTTCAGGTTATTCCTGCTTCCGATGGTATAAAAGTTTATAACACAGCGAAAGTAAGCAGAAGTTTGAGCGGTCGATTGAAAAATAATTACGACTTGGAGCCATTATACGGAGGCGGTGATTTGATTGCACAAGCAAGAACCCATCCTCAAAGGCAATCCCGAAGCGAGAAAGCATTTAAAGTTACCAGCGAAGTCGATAATGATGGATTTCAGACGATTATTGTAACTGGGAATCTTCCTGCTGGGGCAACAAAGACTTATACGTTCTTCATCGAAAAGCCACCGATTGTGGTTGCAGGTGCACTTAAACGGCGACTGGAATCATCAGGAATTGCAGTAAAAGGTACAATAGGAATTGAAAGCGTTAATACAGAAAAATCCCGATTAATTGCTGTTGTAGACCGTCCATTGGTTGAAATTCTGCGAGAGATGAACAAAAATAGCGATAATTATTTGGCAGAAACGGTATTCAAAATGATAGGTGCCTACGATAAGAAAATGACGAGTAATAGCAAGGAAGCTGTTCGATATATTTTAACATCATTGGATAGCGCCAAGATTCCTTGCCTCGATTGTAAAATTTTCGATGGCTCGGGCTTATCCCGTCGAAATCGAATAAGCCCTGAATCCATTGTTCATTTACTGGCTTTTGTAGCAAATCGAAGACCAAATTGGCATTTCGATTCGTTGCTTTCGGTTTCGGGTTACGATGGTACTTTAAAAAGTAGAATGATTGGGACTTGTGCCGAAGGTCGGGTTTTTGCCAAAACTGGAACTCATTTTAATGCAAGTGGGTTAGCGGGATATACTAAAACCCGCGACAACGAACGCTTGGTCTTTGCTTTTATGTTCAATGGCGAAAGAGTAGTACAATTTAAGAAAATAGAGGACGAGCTTTGCAGAATCCTTACCGAATTTTTTTATTCTCATTCCACAGAGTGAAAATTGATGAAAAGAGCTAAGCAAATTGTGGTTTATGTTATTCTTACTATTGCTTCTTTGGTTATGCTTTTTCCATTGTTTTGGATGATTTTGTTATCACTGAAGGATTTTCCTGAACAATATTCTGGATTTGTGCAATTGCTTTCTGCTCCATTTACATTGAAAAATTACGTAGAAGCATTGAGTAGCGATTCCTTTCTGGTTTACTTTTTAAATTCATTGATTGTAGCTTTTTTTGTTACAACTGGAAACATTTTCTTTTGCTTTTTGACTGCCTATGCTCTTGAAAGAAAGAAGGTCAAAATTAATAAGATTGTTTTCCTGACAATTCTTGGGGTATTGATAATTCCTCAGCATATTGTAATGATACCGCTGTATCGGTTGATTGTTAGTTTTGGCTGGATAAACACATATTATGCTCTAATTGTTCCGTGGGTTGTTACACCTTTTGGTATCTTTATGGTCAAGCAATTTATTCAACAATTACCAGTGGAAATAGAGGAAGCAGCAAGGATAGATGGTTGTTCAGATTGGAAAATTATCTTCAAAATTGTAATGCCTTTGTGTAAGCCGATACTTGTAGTTTTAGGAATTTATACTTTCTTAACAAACTGGAACTCTTTTCTTTTCCCATTTATTTTGACAAATGAAGAAGGTATGAGAACTTTGCCAGTTGGATTAGCTTTTTATCTTGGGAAGCAATCAATAGATTGGGGACACTTAATGGCTGGAGCTAGTTTTTCGGCTTTACCTGTAATCCTGATATTTCTGTTTTTCCAGAAATATGTCATCAAGGGTTTGGTTCAAGGGGCACTAAAAGAGTGATTTATTTAAAATTGATTTTTTAAAAATGCGTCTTTCGATTTTTTATTTTGTGGAGAAATTATGGAAAATCATAAAGCAGATTTAGTTGTGATTGGTTCAGGTCCCGGTGGCTATGTTGCTGCCGTTAGGGCTTCGCAACTGGGATTGAAAACGATTTGCGTCGAAAAGAGCGAGCTTGGTGGAATTTGCTTAAACTGGGGATGCATTCCAACTAAAGCTCTATTGAAAAGTGCCGAATATATGTCGTTTTTGGGCGAAGCAAAAAATTTTGGTTTCGAAATAAAAGATTATAAAGTGAATTTTGATTCAGTAATCAAAAGAAGTCGGGATGTAGCAAACCGAATGTCAAATGGTGTTGCTTTTCTTTTTAAGAAGTACAAGGTCGGCTTGGTAAAAGGTTGGGCACGCTTTCGCGAACCAAACCAAATTGAAGTTCTTGATGAAAATGGAAATGTTACCGATTTGATTCAAACAAAGTTTACAATTGTTGCCACAGGAGCCCACCCCAGAATGTTTAAAGGAATTGAAGTGGACAGAGTTAAAATTTTGACGAGCCGAGAGGCTATGGTTTTGAATGAGATACCAGCAGAGTTAATAATAATGGGGGCTGGGGCAATTGGTGTTGAATTTGCCTATTTCTTTAATTCTTTTGGCTCGAAAGTTACAATCATCGAAATGATGGACCGTATTCTTCCCATCGAAGACGAAGAGATTTCCAAGGAGTTGGAAAGGCATTTCAAAAAATCTGGTATCAAGATTTTGACAAATACCAAAGTAATTTCTGCGAAAACTGTGAACTCAAAAGTTGAAGTAGTAGTTGAAAAAGCAGATGGAACGAAAGAAACTTTAAGTAGTGACTATGCATTGAATGCAATTGGTATTCAGGCAAATTTAGAAAATATTGGGCTTGAAAATGTTGGCATCGAAATAGAAAGAGGCTTTATCAAGGTTAACCAGTATATGCAAACTTCTGTCGATAATATTTATGCGATAGGGGATGTTGCTGGACCCCCTTGGTTAGCCCATAAAGCTTCTGCCGAGGGTATTCTTGCTGTGGAAAAAATTGCTGGACTAAATCCATCCCCAATAAATTACCGTAACATTCCGGGTTGTACTTATTGTCAACCTCAAGTAGCAAGCGTTGGATTGACCGAAAAAGAAGCCCGCGAAGCTGGCTACGATGTTCGAATCGGCAAATTCCCTTACACAGCAAATGGAAAAGCCCACGGTATGGGGGAAGCTCGTGGTTTTGTTAAATTGGTTATCGATAAAAAATATGGTGAAATCCTTGGGGCTCATCTTATCGGTCCTGATGTTACTGAACTTATTGGAGAATTAACTGTTGCTCGCTCTCTTGAAGCCACAGCCCATAGCATTATTAAAACAATACATCCCCATCCGACTTTGAGCGAAGCAATTATGGAAGCTGCCGCTGCTGCCTATAATGAATCGCCTAACATTTAGTTAAAGTTTTTACTAATTTTGTCGATAATTTTATTAGAGAATATATAAGATTAAAAGGTGGAAATAAAAGGAGTTGCAAATAGTACTCCTTATGAGGTTTCTGCAAAGACTTCAGTGGAAACCGAGCAAAATAATTTTTCTCCGACCAACCAAGTTTCCCCCGTTGGTTTTACCTTGCAAAAATCTGATAAATCTTCGCAAAAGTCCCAAAAGGAAGGAACAATAGATAAATTTTCGGTTGGCTTTGGTAAAAACTTATCTCCCGAAGAGCAAAAAAGAGTTGAGGAACTGAAACGAACAGATGCCAAAGTTCGAGCCCACGAAATGGCGCACATAGCGGCAGGTGGTGGTTTGGTTCGTGGTGGAGCCAATTATCAATACGAAATTGGTCCCGATGGCAAACAGTATGCAGTGGGTGGCGAAGTTAAAATCGATATGAGTGTCAACCCTGATGACCCTGAAGGGGCAATTCAAAAAATGCAACAGGTGCGTCGAGCAGCTTTGGCTCCCGCAGACCCTTCGCCCCAAGACCGCAGCGTTGCCCAGCAAGCTTCGAACATCGAGGCACAAATGCGAGCCAAACTGCTAGAAGAAAAAACCAAAGGGAATGGTTCAAGTAAATTGTCAAGATTTTATAAGGCTTACCATTTAGACAACGTTGAAAACAACACTCCTTCTGATAAATCTTCAAACAATTCTTTTATCAATGTTTCGCCTGTTGCCGATTTAAAAAAACGAATCAATTTAAAAGTGTAAGTAAATCGGACAAAATTTTCTTAATTTTGCATTTTGTTAATTCGGGACGTTATGTTTCAAATTTTCTTTTCAAGGATATATCGCGAAAAGGTAACAATTATCAAAATGATTCATATTTACTGTGAAAAGAATCATTCCCAAAATAATGGGAACCTTTGCCCTGATTGTAACAATTTGTTAGAATATGCATTTAAACGACTTGACTTTTGTCCCTACTCCGAACGAAAGCCTGCTTGTAACAAATGCCCAATTCATTGTTACAAAAGTGATATGCGCCAAAAGATTAGGCTTGTGATGAGGTTTTCCGGACCAAAGATGCTTTTCAAACATCCGCTGCTTGCACTGCTCCATTTATACGATAGAAGAAAAGAACCACCGGTGGATTTTCCAAAGAAAAGCAAAATTGAGGAAAATAAAAAAATAGGGCAGATGGAAACCTGCCCTAATGAAAATCAAGTTGAAAGTTGATTAACCAATATCCTGCGAAACAAATGGAAGAAGAGCAAGATGTCGTGCGTATTTGACAGCTTTTGCAATTCTTCTTTGTTGCTTTGGAGTGACCCCGGTCAAACGCCTTGGGAGAATTTTCCCTTGGTCATTGATAAATTTTTCCAAAAATTTGTAATCTAAATAATCGAAAACTTCAACATTCTTGTATGGGTTAATTTTTTTCTTAGTTGTTTTTTTGTTTTTTTGTGCCGAGGCACTCAAAACTGGATGAATGGCGTTCATTGTTTCCTCCTTTGTTCTTGAAGTTTTTTGCTCTTTTCAAGTCGTTTCTGGAATCGGTCAACGCGTCCAGCAGTATCAACTAACACCTGTTTGCCCGTAAAAAATGGGTGCGATTTGGAGTCGATTTCTAAGACCATTCGGTCAGATTTGTAGCACGAACGGGTTTTGAATTTTGTCCCATCTGTCATTACGACTTCAACAGTATGGTAATATGGATGAATTCCTTTTTTCATAGTAAATCCCAATTATTTACTTATATCAACATTTGCAAGTTCGTTTAAATCGTTAACTCGAACAAATTTGGCGAAGAAGCGAAGGTTCCCTTCGGGTGTTCTATACCCTTTGATTACCTTGACATTGTAACCGACTTCGGTTCTTGTCTTTTTCTTAACTTTGTCCGCAAAAGTTTGTTGTTTTGCCATTTTTCAAATTTAAATTTTTTGAGAAAACAAAATTACAAAAAAAATTCTAATTTTAAAAAACCAAATTGTTTTGTAATAAATCTCACTATTTTTAATTTTACATTTTTATTTATTTGAAAATTAATTTTTGTTGGTAAGATATGGCAGAGTATGTTTTTTTAATACCGCTGTTCCCTCTCGTTGGGTTTTTGGTTTTGGGACTTTTTGGTAAATACTTAAAGAAAGAAAGCATCATCGGTTTAATTGGTAATTTAACTGTTTTCTTGTCCTTCGTATTTTCTTTTCTCATTTTTCTTGAATTAGTTCAAAATCCCATCGAGGAACCTCATATCGTTACTTTGTTTCCGTGGATATCTACTGGGGAATTGCATATTGATATTGCGTATCAGGTCGACCAACTTTCGATTCTATTCGCGTTAATCGTTACTGGTGTTGGTTTTTTGATTCATTTGTATTCCGTCGGTTATATGCATAACGACCGAAGCTTTTATCGCTTCTTTGCGTATATGAATTTGTTTATTTTTATGATGCTGAACCTTGTGCTTGCAAGCAGTTTTTTGCTGACTTTCCTAGGATGGGAGGGCGTTGGTTTGTGTTCTTACTTACTTATTGGATTTTGGTATGACAGGAAATTCGAGGGCGTTCGAATTGAATGGACTGGGGAGGCAGGCAACAAGGCTTTCATTGTTAATCGTATCGGCGACTTTGGTTTCTTAATTGCAATTTTTCTTTTGTTTGTTAACTTTCAGACTTTAAATTATACTCAGTTAAACCAAATTTTTGCTAACTCCTATTCAAATCTTTATAATAGTGGACTGATTTGGGCAATTACACTTTTGTTATTCCTTGGCTGCACGGGTAAATCTGCTCAAATTCCTTTGGCTGTTTGGCTTCCCGATGCAATGGCTGGTCCAACTCCCGTAAGTGCATTGATTCACGCCGCAACAATGGTGACCTCGGGAATATTTTTGATTGCAAGGAATGCAACACTTTTTGCCCTTGCCCCAACAACGCTTACAGTGGTTGCCGTCATTGGTACATTCACAGCGTTTTTTGCAGCCACAATAGGAATAACGCAAAACGATATCAAAAAAGTTCTGGCTTATTCTACTGTTAGCCAGTTGGGCTTTATGTTTTCTGCTCTCGGGGTTGGTGCCTTTGTTGCGGGAGTTTTCCATGTTATGACTCATGCCTTTTTCAAAGGGCTTTTGTTTCTTGCTGCAGGCTCCGTGATTCACGGTATGAACGAGGAACAGAATATCAAGAGAATGGGTGGCTTGCGGAATTATATGCCAAAAACATATCTGACATTTTTTGTAGCGACACTTGCTATTGCTGGAATTCCATTTTTCAGTGGTTTCTTTTCGAAAGATGAAATACTTTGGAAGGTTTTCGATAGCGGAAAGATTTGGCTATGGGTAATCCTTGCGGTTTCTGCATTCTTTACTGCTTTTTATATGTTTCGTTTGCTTAACCTTGTATTTTTTGGGAAGGAGCGGTTCGACATGCATCATATCCATCCACACGAGTCTCCCAAAATTATGACTATTCCCTTGCAAATACTTGCATTTTTGTCTGCTTTCGGTGGTTTTCTGGGAATACCTTATGCACTTGGAGCCTGGCTCGGTCCCAATTGCAATCTAATTGAACACTGGCTTGAGCCTGTTTTTGCCGATGCTCAAAAGGTAATGGTTCTGAATGCTTCCTACGCTGCTGGTTTGAGTCACCAAATCCATTTCGAAGAATATCTTCTGATGATTATTTCTATTCTTATTGCTTTGGTTGGTATTTTCCTTGCTAATAAGTTTTACAGTGACCCCGAATGGAGTATTCCCAAAAAACTTGCAACTGGTTTCAACTCGTTGTATCGAACCTTATTTAATAAGTATTATCTGGATGAATTTTATTTCTATGTGATTGTAGACCCATTGCTTTTCCTTTCGAATAAAATTCTATGGAAGTTCTTTGATTCTAAAATTATAGATGGAATCGTGAACGGTTCTGCAACTGTAACTGTTAAAGTTAGCGAGCTTTTAAGGCGAATTCAGACAGGCTTTGTTCAGAATTACGCTTTGTTAATGTTCGGTGGTATTGTTGCAATTTTTATTTGGCTTCTTTTTGTGATTTGATTTGTTGAACCAAGAGATTTTGTTATGGAATTGATATTAACATTATTTATACCGTTAGCAGGGGCAATTATCTTATTGTTTGTCAATCATGAAAAGCACAATTTTATTAAGTACTTTACTCTTTCGGTCTCGCTTTTGACTTTTATTGTGTCTTTGTTTTTGCTTTCGAAATTCGATTTCAATAATACTAATTTTCAATTTTTAACCGAAGCAATTTGGATTGAAAGACTCAACGCGGGGTTTCGCATTGGCGTTGATGGAATAAGCATTCTTCTTGTAATGCTAACGACATTCATCACGCCAATTACTATTCTTTCCTCCTTTTCGGCTATCGAAAAGCGGAATAAAGAGTATTACTTCCTCCTGCTTTTGCTTCAATTTGCAATGACCGGCGTATTTGTGGCTTTGGACTTGTTCCTATTTTACATTTTCTGGGAACTTGTTTTGATTCCGATGTACTTCATCATCGGTTTGTGGGGAGGGAAAAACAGAATTTACTCTGCTGTGAAGTTCTTTATTTACACTGTCGTGGGTTCGTTGTTTATGCTTGTTGCAATCATTTGGCTTGGGTTATATGTTGGAGGGAACATCCTTCATTTGCCCGGCGGATTTACTTCGAACTTTATGCAAATACGAGATGTTCTTAGTCAAAATCCCATTCCATTCGATATTGAGAAATGGCTTTTTCTCGCTTTTGCTTTGTCATTTTGCATCAAGGTGCCACTATTTCCGCTTCATACTTGGCTTCCCGATGCCCACACCGAAGCTCCAACACCGGGTTCTGTGATTTTGGCAGGAATATTGCTTAAATTGGGGACTTATGGATTGATTCGGTTTAATATAGAATTACTCCCGCATTCTGCCTACTTCTTTGCCCCGTATATCTCTATTCTTGCGGTGATTGGAATTATTTATGGAGCCCTTGTTTCTGCTGTGCAAACAGATGTTAAAAGGCTTGTTGCTTTTTCTTCGGTGAGCCATCTTGGCTTTGTTGTTCTCGGGATTTTTTCGATTACAGTCGAAGGAATGCAGGGGGCAATTATTCAAATGGTGAACCACGGTCTATCGACGGGGATGCTCTTTCTTGCGGTTGGAATTTTATACGAAAGGCGGCATACACGGGAAATTGCGGAGTATGGTGGAATTGCCCGCGTGATGCCTGCTTTCTCTGTCTTTTTTGGCATTGCGATGCTTGCTTCGGTTGGATTGCCCGGTTTGAATGGCTTTGTGGGAGAATTTCTTTGTCTGCTCGGTGCGTTTAAATCTCCTGTGTTAAATTCTTATCTGTTTACAATCTTCGGTGCAACGGGAGTTATTTTCGCCGCTGTTTATTTGCTCACAATGTTCCAAAAAGTTGTTTTTGGACCGATCACAAATCCTCACAACCATAGTCTGAAAGATTTGAATAAAAGGGAATGGGCATATCTTGTTCCGATAGTCATTTTTATTGTTTGGATTGGCGTTTATCCAAAGTTTTTCTTGAATTATTCCGAAAAGACTGTGAAATCGGTTGTTAGCAAAGTGCATACCCAGAGTTTGGGAAATACTTCAACTCTTAATAATCTAAATCTTTTAAAGAATATTGAAAGTAATTTGGGTGCTAAAAAATGATATACGAGTTTTATGCTTTGTTGCCACTGGTAATTTTATCCTTTTCATCTTTGTTGTGGCTTGTAATTGATGGCATTTGGAAAAACAAAAGCCTAAATTTTTGGGGAACTTTCGCTTCCTTGGTCATTACTTTTGTTTCGATTTTCTTTTCGATTCAATATTTTGATTTAATCACTGGAATTGCACGAAATCAGCTGGTCACAAAAGGATTTTTATCTTTTAATGGCTTTTCTTATTATTTTGATTTGGTATTTGTATTTGCTGGAATTTTGACTTTGCTTTCATCGCGGGATTATCAACGCGCAAAGTATATCGAACTGAACGAGTTTTATACTCTGATACTGATTGCTGTTTTTGGAATGATGATTATTTCCCATTCTAATAATTTGCTAACGCTCTTTTTGGGCATCGAAACAATGTCGCTGAGCTTCTATGTTCTTGCGGGGTTTTTCCGAAAATCTAACGAAAGTGTTGAATCTGCCATGAAATATTTCCTTTTGGGAGCTTTTGCAACTGGCTTTTTGGTTTATGGTATTGCGTTTGTCTATGGGGCGACCAAGAGTTTGTATTTAGATGAGTTGTCGGTCTTGGTCCAAAATGGAAGTTTCCAAAAAGTTTATTTTACAATTGGTTTGGTGCTTGTTCTTATTGGTTTGGCTTTTAAAATTGCTGCTTTTCCATTCCACCAATGGGCAGCCGATGTTTACACTGGCTCGCCAACGACAGTTGCGGGGTTTATGAGTACTGCGGGCAAAGCCTCGGCAATTTTTGGATTATATCTAGTTGCCCGCTATTTGATTTTCCCGTTTTCCGGGATAGAGTTCGCCAAGTTCACTTCCTCGCAAGTTCAGTTGGTTGTAGCGATTATTTCTGCGTTGACAATGCTTGTGGGTAATTTTATTGCACTTGTTCAAAAGAATGTTAAAAGAATGCTTGCATACTCAAGCATTGCACACGCAGGTTATCTGCTGATGGGCATTGTGGCTAATAATGCAGAAGGATGGAACGCCATTGGGTTCTACTCGTTATCGTATTTGTTTATGCAAATTGGAGCTTTTCTTGTTCTTTCGACCATCGAAACTTCTGAAATTAATTTCGTAACGATGGAAGATTTTTCTGGGTTTTCAAGGAAACATCCATTTGTAGCTGGGACAATGTCCGTTTTTATGTTGTCATTGGCTGGTATTCCACCTTTTGCAGGTTTCTTTGGTAAATACTTGTTATTCGTTTCTGCAATTAAAGCCGGATATCTTTGGCTAACAATTATTGCGGTGATTGCTTCGATAATATCGATGTATTACTACATTGGTTTGATATTGTATATGTATTTCAAAGAGCCTAAGCTCGAAATTTCGCCTCGCTTTGGATTGCCTTTTGTTTCCATAGTACTTTGTTTGGTAGGCACAATAATTTTAGGTATTGTTCCACAATATATTATTGATTTTACTTATTATTTGATTCGATGACAAATAGAAAAAAGAGTAAATTTCTTTTTGTATTCATATTGGGCATTATCTTTTTATTTGTCGAACCCGAAGTTACTGCCAAAATTCAGTTTCGTTACCATCCAAACGAAGCATTTGGTTTTGGTGAGCGGCTCGATTACAAGGTTCGATATGGTTTTATCGTGGCAGGCGAAGGTTATTTACATATTTTGCCTAAGCCAATTTATCGCAACGGGCGAACTTGTTATGATGTTCGTTTCCAAGTAAATTCATTAAAGTCGCTCGAATGGATATACAAAGTACGGGATTGGTATAGCACAGTGCTCGATGTCGATGGTATTTTCCCTTGGGAATTCGAGCAACACATACGAGAGGGCAACTACAAACGCGATTTCAAAGCAATTTTCGACCAAGAAAATAATTACGCTTATGCAGAAGGGAAAAAATATCGTGTGCCTCCGTATGTTCACGACATTGTTTCTGCTTTTTATTATGTTCGAACATTGCCTTTGGGCAAAATGCCGAAAGATACTGTTTTCTATCTTTATAATTTCTTTAAGGACTCTACATATAAGCTCGGGGTGAAAATTTTGGGGAAACAAGTAGTGGAAGTCGAGGCTGGGAAATTCCGCTGCGTTGTTGTTGAACCGCTTGTGGTCGAAGGTGGATTGTTCAAGAGCGAAGGTTCTATTTACGTTTGGCTTACGGACGACGATAGGAAAATTCCCGTTAAAGTTGCTACAAAAATCTTGATTGGATATGTTTCTGCCGACCTTGTTTCCTACCGTGGAATTCGCGGACCGATTAATGCAAAACTTAATTAATCGAACTTGAAAGACTGGCGTTTACATATATTTTCGGATTTCGACGGTACTATTGCATTAACAGATGTTTGTATTGATATTATCGACAAGTTCTCGAACAGGGAACCTTATTTAACACTTTTAGCCACAGGGAAGTTAACTCTCAAGGACTTTTGGCATCAGGTTCTGAAAACATTTCCTTCGAACCTCTCGATAGAGGAGATGATTCAATTTGTAAAGCAAACTGTTCAAGTTGACCCATATTTTGTGGAATTTGTGAATTTTTGTAAGGAAAATCAAATTCCTTTTGAAATTTTGAGCGATGGATTCGATTTTTATATTCAAGCAACTCTGGACAAGTTTGGAATTACTGATATTCCATATTTCGGGAACCAATTGGTCAAAACAAATGACCACTATGAACCTGTCTTTGTTTATGCCAATGAGTCTTGTCAGTGTGAAAATGTTGGTTCCTGTAAGCGAAATATAGCATTGTCGAGATTAGCAGATGATGAAGTATTGGTTTACATTGGCGATGGGTATTCCGACTTTTGTATGGTTGAATATTCCGATATTATTTTTGCGAAAAGTATTTTGAGCAGATATTGTAATGAGAAACGGATACCACACTACAATTTCAAGACTTTTCTTGAAATAATAAATGTTTTAAAGAAATTGTTACGAGAGAAAAAAATTAAGCCGCGTAGGCAAGCACAACTTAATCGGAAAAAGGCATTCGAAAATGAATAATGTCTTATTCCCACTCGATAGTTCCCGGAGGCTTGCTTGTGATGTCGTAAACAACCCTATTGATACCTTTGACTTCGTTGATTATTCTTGTTGAGGCTTTCTCTAATACTTCATAAGGGAATTTAAACCAGTCGGCGGTCATTCCGTCCTGGCTGACAACAGCACGCAGAGCACAAACATTTTCGTAGGTTCGCTCGTCGCCCATCACTCCAACAGATTTTACTGGAAGTAGGACTGCAAAGGCTTGCCAAATTTCATTATAGAGATTTGCATTTTGGATTTCTTGAATGAAAATTTCATCTGCTTGCCTTAAAATTTCCAACCTTTCCTTTGTTACCTCGCCAATTATTCTTATTGCGAGACCGGGACCGGGGAACGGATGTCGTTGAATAAACCAATCGGGGACGCCTAATTCTTTTCCTACCTGTCGCACTTCGTCTTTGAAAAGTTCTCGAAATGGTTCGAGCACTTTTAGATTCATTCTTTCTGGCAAGCCTCCTACATTGTGATGAGATTTAATTGTTGCCGAAGGACCCCGAACCGATGTGGATTCGATAACATCGGGGTACAAGGTGCCCTGAGCAAGCCATTTTGCAGAGGAAAACTTCTGGGCTTCTTTTTCGAAAAGCTCAATGAATGTATTGCCAATGATTTTTCTTTTCTGTTCCGGGTCGGTGATTCCTTTAAATCTTTCTAGAAACAGAGTTTCAGCTTCTACCAAGGTGATTGGAATCTTGAAGTGCTTTTTGAAAAGTTCAACAATGTTTTTGCTTTCGTTCATCCTCATCAGCCCGGTATCAATATGTATGCAGTGCAGTTGGTTACCGATTGCTCGTTCCAAAAGCACAGCTGCGACAGTTGAATCTACGCCACCGCTGAGAGCAAGAATTACCTCGTCGGAGCCAACTTTTTCGCGAATCTGCTTGATTTGTGTTTCAATAAAAGAAGCAGCATTCCATTGTTCTTTGCATTCGCAAACTTTTCGGAGGAAGTTTTCGAGTATTTTCTTCCCATAGATTGTATGATGAACCTCGGGATGAAATTGCAATCCATAAATTTTTTTGTTTTGTGAACGGATGGCAGAAATTGAATTTTCGGTTTTGCCCAAAATGATGAAATTAGGTGGGATGCCGTCGATTTTGTCCCCGTGGCTCATCCAAACGATTGACTCAGCAGGAATATCCTCGAAGATAGGGTCTGCGGAAGCGATCTTGAACACAGCACGACCGTATTCACGCTTGTTTGCTTTCCCAACTTTACCGCCAAGATGGTAAGTTATAAGCTGCAATCCGTAGCAAATGCCAAGAATTGGTATGTCCATCGAAAAAATTTTCTTATCGGGATGCGGGGCGTTTGTGTCGAAAACACTTGCGGGACCTCCCGATAAAATTATGCCTTTTGGGTGATGTCGCTGGATTTCTTCGATATTCAAATTGTAGGGATAAATTTCGGCATAAACACCGCATTCACGCACTTTCCGTGCAATAAGTTGTGTATATTGTGAACCAAAATCGAGAATTATTACTTTTTCGTTCATAGCAAAAATCAAAAATGCAAATTTAATTTTTAGTATTTTCTTAAATGGTTTATTTTTCTCTAAATTTTTTATATTTGATTTTTGATTTTTATTCTTTTAAATTTTTGTAACATTTTTAGGAGGTTTTATGAGGACTTTTTTAACCCATCTTCTCTTTATTGGCTTACTTTCTATGTTTCTTGCTTGCGAAAGAAATAATCCAATTGACGAGGCGGGGACAAAACCAAATTTTGCGAATCATTACATTGTTCTTCTAAACGTTCCTGAATCGGATGAAGCGCTAAATCCAGGTTCGATGGAGCTCTATGTTCTGAAATTTTGGGAAACACATAATATTGCGCGCTCAAAAGTTACCCATATTTATTCTTCTGTTGTGTTAGGTTTTTCGGGGTATTTGACCAAAGAAGAGGTGGAAAAGTTGAAAAACGACCCAATGGTGGGTCTAATTGATTTGGACAAGCCGAAAAGTGTTAGTCCCGAAGAGTTTATTCCCGATAAAGGACAAGGCAACAAGCCATTAGCAAGTACCCAACAAGTTCCGTGGGGAATTTTGGCTGTTGGTGGTTATTATAATTGTGAAAGAAGCACTCGCATTGGTTGGATTGTTGACACAGGAATACAACTTGACCATCCAGATTTAAATGTTGACCAAACTCTTTCTAAAACATTTGTTAGAACCGGGATTGATTCGTTGACACCGAATGATTATCATGGACACGGCACCCATGTAGCTGGAATTGTTGCTGCAAAAGATAATGATTTTGGTGTTGTTGGAGTTGCTGCGGGGAACAAAGTTGCAGCTGTGAAAGTCCTTTCGAGTAGTGGATGGGGCTGGGATTCCGACATCATTGCTGGTTTGGATTATATTTCTAAGCGGGGTAAACCCGGCGATGTTGTAAATATGAGTTTGGGAGGCGGGGTTGCGCCAGCCCTGGACCAAGCCGTTGTTGCATTGGGCAACAAAGGATTTTTGGTTGTTCTTGCCGCGGGCAATTCTCGCATCGACGCAAAGAATTTTTCACCTGCTCGGGCAAATGGTCGAAACATTTACACAGTTTCTGCCCACGATATTAATGACAACTTCGCTTCTTTTTCGAATTTCGGGAATCCTCCGATTGATTATTGTGCACCCGGCGTTAGCGTTTATTCTACATACAAAAATGGAAGTTATGCAACAATGAGCGGTACCTCTATGGCTGCTCCGCACGTTGCCGGTATTTTGCTTGCAAACAACAAAGTTGTTTTCATTCGTGGGACTGTCAAATCCGACCCCGATTATGTTCCCGACCGGTTAGCCTCGCGAACACCGCGTTAATTTTGTCAATTTTATTCCTAAATTGTGGAGGCTGGTTGTTCTAACCAGCCTTTTTCATTTGAAAGTAGAAGAAGATAGGTTAAAATAAATCAAATACAAGTATTCAAAAGTCGTCTTTTTTAATTAATTGTTTAAATGGGATTGTATAATGTTAAATTTATTAAAAAAAATATTCAAAACAAAGCACGAAAAAGATGTAGAACGGCTTAAACCAATCGTAGCAAAGATTAACGAATATTACGACAAATTTGATTCTTTGACTGACGAAGAATTAAAGGGAAAAACTACGGAATTTAAAAATCTTATTCAAAGTAGAATTGCAGATTTAGAAAAAAGGAAGGAACAACTTTCCGAAAGATTGAAGAATGAGCTTTTAACTCCCGACGAGGTTTCGGATATCCGAGCCGAGATAAAAAAGTTAGACCAGCAAATTTTTGAAACTGTCGAAGAGACTTTGAATGAGATTTTGCCAGAGGCTTATGCTGTTGTTAAGCAAGCTTGCAAAAGATTAAAAGATAGGGGATATGCCAATACCTATACAGGCCAGCACTATGTTTGGGATATGGTTCCGTTTGATGTTCAGTTGATGGGGGCAATTGTTTTGCACGAAGGTAAAATAGCCGAGATGGCTACTGGCGAAGGTAAAACGCTTGTTGCTGTAATGCCTTTGTATTTGAACTCGCTTGCGGGCAAAGGTTGTCATTTGGTCACTGTAAATGATTATCTTGCGCGTCGTGATGCCGAGTGGATGAAGCCGGTTTACGATTTCCTTGGGGTAACGGTTGGGATTATTCAATCCTATATGAATACTGAGCAAAGGCAAAAGGAATATGCTTGCGATATTACTTATGGAACAAACAACGAATTTGGTTTCGACTACCTTCGCGACAATATGGTCATTGATGCGAAAGATATTGTTCAACGTGGCCATTGGTATGCAATTGTAGACGAGGTTGATTCAGTTCTAATTGATGAAGCAAGAACACCCTTGATTATTTCTGGACCTGTGGAGCATACAACCGACGAGATTTATCAGGAAATGGAGCCTCGAGTTCGTCGCCTTGTGGAAGCTCAAACAAAACTTGTTAACCAGATTGTTAATGAAGCTCAAAAACTACTTGAAACTGGGAAAAAAGAAGACCGAGAAGCTGCCGGAGTTTTGTTGCTTCGTGCTTACAGGGGATTACCAAAACATAAACGTTTGACTAAATTTTTGCAAGAACCAGAAAATTTGAAATTGATGAAGGACACTGAACTGCTCTACCTTCGGGACCAAGGTCGAAGAATGCACGAAATAGATGATGAACTTTACTATACAATTGACGAGAAAAACCACAACGTTGATATTACCGAAAAAGGCAGACAATTGCTTTGCAATACTGAGGAAAACCCGAATATGTTTGTTATTCCCGATGTGGCTACGGAATTGAGTTTGATTGAAGGCGACCCCAACTTGTCCCCCGAAGAAAAGCAAAAGAAAAAAGATGAATTATATGTTGTTTATTCCGAAAGAAGCGAGAAAATCCATGCGATTAACCAACTTTTGGTTGCTTTCTCGCTTTACGAAAAAGATGTTGAATATGTTGTTCAAGATGGCAAAGTTCTTATAGTCGACGAGTTCACAGGCAGAATTCTTGAGGGCAGACGGTATTCCGAAGGACTGCATCAAGCAATCGAAGCAAAGGAGCACGTTCGTGTTGAAAGGGATACCCAAACATTAGCAACAATAACTATTCAAAATTATTTCCGAATGTATAAAAAACTCGCGGGAATGACTGGAACCGCCGAGACCGAAGCTTTGGAATTTGAAAAAATCTATGGACTCGAAGTTGTTGTTATTCCAACAAATAAGCCTGTTATCCGTATCGACAAGGACGATTTAATTTTCAGGACAAAACGAGAAAAATACAATGCAATCATACAAGCAATAGAAGATGAATTGAAAAGGGGGCGAGCTGTACTTGTTGGTACCACTAGCGTGGAAGTTTCTGAATTGCTTAGCAAGATGCTTCGACGCAAGGGAATTCCCCACAATGTTTTAAATGCAAAGCACCACCAACGAGAAGCCGAGATAATTGCCCAAGCAGGTCGCAAAGGCACTGTAACTATTGCAACAAATATGGCTGGTCGTGGAACTGATATCAAAATCGACCACGAAGTTCGAAAGAATGGGGGCCTTGCAATCATTGGTTCCGAACGCCACGAAGCAAGACGTATCGATAGGCAGTTGCGTGGTCGTGCGGGAAGGCAAGGGGACCCTGGAACCTCGCAATTCTTTATTTCTTTGGAAGATGACTTAATGCGTTTATTTGGTGGTCAGAGAATTGCGAATATTATGCAGAAACTTAAAATTCCCGAAGGTGAGCCAATACAGCATTCGATGATTACAAAAAATGTGGAACGAGCCCAACGGAAAGTCGAAGAAAATAACTTTGGAATTCGAAAGCGACTGCTTGAGTATGATAATGTAATGAACCAACAACGCGAAGTGATTTACACTCGCCGGCGAAATGCGCTTACTGGCGAGCGATTGCGACCCGAAATTTTCGAATATATTGAAGATCTTGCCTATGAATGGTATGATGAGCTTCATCCGGATTTAAAAGTTGAGGAGTTAAAGAACTTGGTTCGCTCGAATCTCCTTTGTGAATTAAAGTTAACAAAGGAGGAATCTGAAAACCTCAAGAAAGAGGAAGTAATTCAAAGGATACTTGATGCTGCAAAAGAATTTTACGACAGAAAAGAGCAAATGCTTGGAACGGAATTTATGGCTCAGCTTGAACGTATTGCAACTTTGCAGATAATAGACGAGAAATGGCGAGAACATTTGCGCGAAATGGACGACCTTCGCGAGGGGATTCACCTGCGAAGCTATGGCCAAAAAGACCCACTTTTGGAATATAAAGCAGAAGCTTATAAGTTGTTTGTTGATTTAGTAAGGTCTATAAATAGAGATATAGTTCGCTTTGTGTTTAGATATTTCCCACCCATTGTCGAGCGAGAAGTCAAGGTGGCTGGCAGGCAACGACGCGCTTTGCCAACACTACGCAAAACAGCCCCCGAAACAGCTAATTTGCAATTTTCGCATTCTTCTGAACTGCCCCAGCTCATTGTTGCACCTTTTGCAAAACAACCAACCGAAACTCCTCAGGATTTTCAACCAGTGCAAACATATCGTAAAACTGAAAAAGAAATTGGTCGTAATGACCCATGCCCCTGTGGAAGTGGTAAGAAGTATAAACATTGTCACGGAAGAAAAATTAATGTATCGAATTGATTATTCCCGATAGGAATAGTATTTCAAACATAGAAATTAGTTGGGTAAAAATGAAAAAAGAATCGAAAGAGGAAATGCAGGGAAAGGAATTTCCGTTAGAGGTCTACTCGAAGAGTCGAATACGATTGAATCGGTTGATTGCCCAATCGGGGCTGGCTTCGCGAAGAAAAGCCGATGAACTTATTGCTTCTGGTGTTGTCAAAGTTAATGGTAAAGTTGTTACTAAATTAGGCACTGTCGTTTCATTAGATGATTTAGTAACAGTAAATGGTAAGCCAATAAAGCTTTTGCAGCGGTACGATTATATTTTGGTCAACAAGCCAAAGGATGTGATTTGTACTGTCAAAGACGAAAAAGGTCGTAAAACCATAGTCGATTTAGTTAATGTTCGAAATAAAGTATACCCTGTTGGCAGGTTAGATAGAAACACGACTGGTGTGATATTGTTAACTAACGATGGCGAGTTGGCTAATCGCCTTATGCATCCAAAGTATCAGATTATCAGGGTTTACAATGTTGGATTGGACAAACCTTTGAAACCCGAACACGCAAAAGAAATTTCACAGGGCGTTGAGATTGATGGGATTAAATATGGAAAATGTGAGCTGTTGATAGATTTTAAAGACCCAAAGAAAGTGCAAGTTGCACTTACCGAAGGCAAAAATCACGAGATTAAAAACATTTTCGAACACTTTGGTTATGAAGTTAAAAAGCTAAATAGAAAAGTATTTGGTAATTTAACAACACGTGGAATGAAAAGAGGGGAATGGCGTAGATTGACCAAGAAAGAAATTCACGATTTAAAAAGACTTGTAGGCTTGCTTTAATGAAAGACTAAAAATTGCCATAAAATTGTTTGTGTTGGCGTTTGCAGAATGATGAAATAAGTTCCGTTTGGATAATTTTTTACATTCAGTTCAACATAATATTTTCCCGGTTCTGAAATTTTAGAAAATGGAATGTCCACCACCTCTCCCAGTGAATTAATGATTTTGAGAACAGTAAACCCTTTTTCGATTGTGCTGAACAGGATAGGAACTTCTGAACTTATCGGATTTGGCAATTCCGAAAGAAACAGCTGGGTTTCAAAATCTACCAAGCGGTTTCCCCCTTCTCGGCAGATATTGGTAACATTAACCCTTCCATTTAAAGTTTGGACTTTTACCTCGTTGCAATTCCATTGAAAAGAGTTAAGATTAATATCGGAGTAATCGGAATTGCCAAGAGTAACAAAAAATCTCAGGCTGTCCAGTAACGTTGTTAAAGTTCTGCCAGAGATAAAAATCTCTTCGGTACCATTGGTTCTTTGTATCGGTTTATGATTCAATGGGAAGAGCATAGATGGGTTATAAGTGATATGGACTTTGAAACTATCATAGTTGCAAACGAAATGATTTTGCTGGTCAATCATTTTCAGCGGGAGGGTAATAGTCTCGCCAATTTTTGCATCGATTGTATCGATTTTTAAAGTTGTGGAAATATTATAGAAATCAACACGGATGCTGGATGTATCCATACAACCGAAATAGGTTTTTACGATTAAGGAATATATTCCGGGGGATTTTACAACAATTGAAGAAGTTGTATCACCAGTTGACCAAAAATATTTTAAACCTTCGGTTGCAGAAAGTTTAACACTGTCGCAAGGGCAAATTGGCATTGGTTTATCGGTGGTGATTGTTGCAAGTGGTTTAGAATGAACGATTACAGTAACTGAATCAAAAGCAGCGCATCCTAAACTGTCGGTAACTTCCAAATAGTATGTTGTTGTTTTGGTTGGGAAGGCAAGAGGATTGGGAACAAAAGGAGAATTAAGACCTTCTTCGGGATACCATCGGTAGCTGTATGGTTTGAATCCTTGAATTGCACTTTTGTTGGCTAATTCACCAAGAACAACTGTATCGCCAAAACAGATTTCCTGATTTTGCCCAGCACAGGCTTGAACACTGCACAAAGATTTAAACGAGATTTCGTCGAGTGCAAAATCGTTGCCGAAATATTTTAATTGCAAATCCTTGAAATTTATAACAACGTGGCGGTTTTCGCCAGAATACCAAACGAAGGAGCGAGTTTGCCAAAGGCAAGTTGTTTTGGGAACATAAACTGTATCGAAAAATTGGTCATTGAAGGAAACTTGAATTATGGGGAGATTTTTATTTGTATCAACTTTTGCATCAATGTTGGCATACATAAACTTGAATTCATAATAAGTGTGAGGCTCAATATCAAATTCTTGTTCCCAAACAATTTGGAGACCATCGAAGATGTCGTTTCCGTTTACGATTAGGAACTTCCCGTTTGGGGTCACAGGGTCGGCACAACTATCGAAAGTATAGTATTCGTTGTATGGATTTGTGGTTATCTTTATGTTTTTGGGGAACTTAATATACATCGTGTCGTAAGTGGTTCTAAAACCGTAGAGTCCAAGTTCAAAATTACCATTTATAACTAATTCGGGATTTGGGGGGGTGGGCTGACAATCTTTTGAAAACAAATTAAAAGATGAAATTAGAACCAAAACCATTAGGAAATATAATTTCTTTAATTTCGCTTTTTTCATTTTCTTTTATTTTAAAATTCAAAATTACATACTTTGTGAAAAAAATAAAAAGCAAATTGAATGCCAAAAAATTTTCGGAAGGGAACTTTTTAAATATCAATAAGTTACTCACATTCTTCATTTACCTTTTAATTGCCTATGCAATTTTTTCTGTTTTTTTTGTTTTCATTTCACGGCTCTTCTTTCCTTATCAATTAGAATGGATGGAAGGTGGCGAGATTGAGCATATTCTTCGCCTTTTGGATGGCAAATGTATTTATTGTCCGCCAAGTTTAGAATTTATTCCTTACATTTACACACCCTTGTTCTACTACATTGGCATTCCTTTTATTAAAATATTCGGTGTTAATTTTTTCTCGATTCGTTTAGTTTCCATTCTTGGATTTGTTCTACTTCTTTCAACGACCTATTTAGTGGTTTTCAAAACGACTAAAAATAAGTTTTGGAGTTTTGTTGCGGTCGGTTTGCTTGCTTTTTCTTATTCTACAACAGGATTTTGGTTCGATTTGGCTCGTGTCGATACCATTGCAAATCTTTTTATGTTGCTGTCTTTTTTCTTTCTGCTCGATGAAAACCCCAAACGGAATCTGCTATCGGCTTTCTTTGCGTTTTGTGCCTTTTATACAAAGCAAAGTTTTATTTCGGTTCATTTGTTTTTATTGCTGGGCTTATTAATTCGCGACAAAGGGTTATTTTCAAAACATTTCTTGCTATATTTTTCTTTAATTCTTGTTTCGACAATAATTGAAACCATCAGGAGCAATGGTTGGTATATTTTCTGGAATTTTACTTTGCCCGCTTCCCATTATTGGATTTGGTCGAGAGTTGTAACTTTTTGGAGCATCGACCTTTTGCCTTTTTATTCAATTTCGCTTGCGTTAATTTTGGGCTACTTCTTTGTTCAGAAAGATGAATTATTCAAAAGCAAGGAAATTTATTTTTTGCTCTTCTTGATTGGGACTTTGTTTAACTCCTACTTCCTTCGATTACATTACGGAGGGTACTTGAATGTTCTCATTCCTTTCGTCATTTCAATTTCTATTGTTTTGCCAATAATTGTTTTTCGCTTTCAACAAATGTTTAACTCAAAAAATATTCAAACTATTTTGTTAACATTGGTTTTGGTTCAATTCTGCCTACTGATTTATGATTTTCTAACTCCTATTCCGACACAAAAGGATAAGGGAGAAATTGAGTATTTGTTAAACAATTTTAGAGAAACTCAAGGGGATGTATATCTGATGGGATATAATTTTGTTCAGCGATATATTGGGAAAAGAGATTTTCCCCATTATGTCCTTGTAAATGATTTGTTGATTGCCAATCTCAAAGAAAAGGAGAGTTTCGAGAGGGAATTTATATATTCCTTGAAAACCCATAAGTTCAGTGCCATTCTACTTGATGATGATTTGACACTTAAACATCTTGATAAATATTATTACAAGACCGATAAGTTTTTTTATCATCGAGTTTTTAACACGAAAAATGTGTTTCGAAAAGAAGTCGTTTGGCTTCCAAAACAAAAAGATTACAGCAATTAGGTTGTGAGTAAGAGTGGTACTCAAACCACTTGTCTTAAAATAAAATGTATTAAATTGCAATTTTTGTAATTACCTTATTAACTTTCTGGAGAAAAATTATGAGCATTCTAGTTAACAAAAAGACAAAAGCGATAGTTCAAGGGATAACTGGGTCGGAAGGGACTTACCACACTGCCCAGATGCTCGAGTATGGAACAAGAATTGTTGGCGGGGTAACTCCCGGGAAAGGTGGAACTACCTACAAAGGCAACGAGCAGTATCCATTTCCCAAAGAAGTTCCCATTTTCAACACTGTTCGGGAGGCTGTTGAGACCGTAAAACCTGATGCAACGGTAATTTTTGTTCCGCCTGCATTCGCAGCCGATGCAATTCTCGAAGCAATCGAATCGGAGATAAAATTGATTGTAACAATAACCGAAGGAATACCCACGAAAGATATGGTCAAAGTATACTCCGCTCTTAAAAGTTCCAAATCAAGAATGATTGGACCGAATTGTCCCGGAATTATCACTCCGGGCGAATGCAAATTGGGTATTATTCCCGGTTTCATTCACAAGCCCGGTACAGTCGGGGTGGTTTCGCGTAGTGGAACTCTTACCTATGAAGCAGTCAAGCAAATTACCGACGTTGGTTTGGGCCAAAGCACCTGCATTGGTATTGGTGGTGACCCAATAATTGGAACAACTTTTGTCGATGTCATAGAATTGTTCAATAAAGACCCGAAGACCGAAATAATTATGATGATTGGTGAAATTGGAGGTACAGCCGAGGAAGAAGCAGCAGAGTACATCGAAAGGTATGTCCATAAGCCTGTAGTTGCGTTTATTGCAGGAAGAACTGCCCCTCCGGGGCGTCGAATGGGACATGCGGGAGCAATTATATCAGGAGGCAAAGGCACCGCAAAGGAAAAAATTCAGGCTCTCGAACAAGCCGGGGTAACTGTGGTTGAATCTCCTGCAGAAATTGGTTCAACTATACTTAAAGTTTATAATAAATTTGTTAAAAAACAAAAGAAGGCTGTTTAATAAAATTAATTTGGTGATATGAAACAAAGAACACTTGCAATTATTAAGCCAGATTCAGTCGAAAAGCAGGTTATCGGCGATATTATTCAACGGATACAAAATGCGGGGTTTAAAATTTTGGGTATGAAGTATACCAGATTAACCGAGGCTCAAGCAAAAGCATTTTATGAAGTTCACAAAGATAAGCCATTTTTTGAGTCTCTTGTTAAATATATGACCAGTGGACCTGTGGTACCAATTGCACTGGAAAAAGAGAATGCAATAGAAGATTTCCGGAAATTAATAGGAATCACCGACCCTGCAAAAGCCGAAGAAGGAACCATCAGAAAACTATACGGAACAAATATCGAAAGAAATGCAATTCATGGTTCAGACTCTCCAGAAAACGGAGAGCGGGAAGTCGCTTTCTTCTTTGCACTTAGCGAATTGGTTTGGAATCGTTGAAACTTTTTCATTTTTTATGTGTTTTTATTAAATTTAACTTGCAGTTTAAAAAATTGTGTACCGAAAGTATCAGAAAGTATCTGAAAAAATAGTCGAAAGTAATCCATATTGGGACTATCGTGTCGATGAGTACATCCTACCAAATTTGAAGCAGGGGAAGTATTATTATGTGCACACCCCTGGTTCAGCAATGGTCATTCCGATTTTGGATGAAAAGTTCGTGATGACAAATCAATATAGATACTTGAATCGTAAAATGAGTTTGGAATTTCCCGGAGGCGGTTTAAAACCCGATTATTCGCTACGCGAGAATGCACATCTTGAACTTAAACAAGAAACTGGTTATGTTGCTGGGGAACTTATCGAAATTGGGCAGTTTAACCCTTGTAATGGTTTGACCGATGAAATTTGCTATGTTTTTTTGGCGAAAAATTTAGAACTTTCCAAACAAGACCTCGATGAAAGCGAGGAAATTAGCCCTATTCTTCTTTCTAAAAGTGAAATTGAATCGAAAATAAAAAAAGGTGAAATATGGGATGGAATGACCTTGGCAAGTTGGTCGCTATATCTTGCATTGCAGGAATTTTAAATGTTTTTGGGCTTTTGGGACAAGAAAAAACTGTAACGGGGGCAAAGGAAGGCAATCTCCCGCCGGCATATACGCTTAAACCTGTTTTCAGAACTCAGATTTACTATAATTATAATCTTTATGACACAGCCTTTGTGGTGCGTGTTTATCCCGATAGTTCGATTAAGAAGTTTAAGCGGACAATGACATATTATATGACTTTTGTGCAACCCGATGCCCCCAAAAATGGCTTTTCTTTTATAGAAGTCGCAATTGATTCAATTTATTATAAATTCGAAGAAGGACAAAATATCTATGAATTTTCTAACATTGAAACTGCAAGCCCTGGTGTTTTTAAATTCGAGGATTTTCAGACTTACAGTGTGCCAATGGGAGTAGAGTTTACAATTGTTTATTCACCCTACGGCGAGGTTGCTAAAATCGAAGGTGATAGACTTTTGGAAAAAAGGAAATTTGTTGATACATTAAAACCTGCTGTTACAGACACGATTTGGCTTTATAATTGGACTGATGGACTGAGCGATTCCCGATTGAAACACATCGGCGACGTGGTTAAAATTATTTATCCGTCAACGCCAGTGTTTAGAGATTCAATTTGGTTTTCCCCAATTGATTTATATCTGGATGGTTTAATTGTTTACGATACAGTTGCTGTTAAATGCACTGGTTTCTCGAACAATAGGTATTCTATCGAGGGCGTCTTCTCGAAGCCAATTAGTAAGTGGAAAAAAACTAAATTCTATGGTGTTAAGACTCTTTCACTTCCTTATTCAATTGAGACTGGGAAAGGGAATTTTCAACAAATTCTAAGTTCTGCCGGTATAGTTCAATCTTTGAGTATTAGTTTAGATATTGCTCTTTCAGTTGGAGGCGAAAAAAATAATTTTAAGGAATATCTAACCAAAAAAATGCATTGGGAAATGGTTAAAAGTTATAAATTCAAATAAATAAATGTTTTTTTGTTTTTTAATGAAAAATTTGTATTTTTGTACTTGCATATCAGGTTTTGTTTGTTAAATAAAAATTGAGGTTTTTATGAAAAAGCACAATTATTTATCAATTGCTATTCTAATAACCATTTTTGCATTGTTTTCTTTTAGTTTGCCTGCGCTTGCAATTACTTACTGTGAATCTTTTGATGGTACCACATTTCCCCCAACCGGTTGGACTGCTTCGATTATTTCCGGTTCATATAATTGGCAAAGATTGACCGCAGGTCGCTATCCATCTGCTTCCACTCATTCGGGTGCAGGAATGGCAGGGTATTATTCTTGGTCTGCTACTACTGGTTCCAGTGCTATTTTGGTAACACCACAAATCGATTGGTCTCAAAGAGGTTCAAATACTCCTACTGTTAGTTTCTGGATGTACAGGGACCCCGGTTATTCTTCAAGCCCCGATAGTGTTATCGTTTGGGTCAATACATCTCCAAGCTTAACAGGGGCTACCCGATTAGGGGCTGTACATCGTTATTATTCCACAGCAGGATGGTATCAATTTACTTACAGTATTCCATCCTCTTTTAACGGTAGCACGAATTATATAATCTTCCAAGCCTATAGTGGTTACGGTAATGATATGTATATTGATGACGTTTGTTATGATGCTTATCCCAATGTAATGAGTTATTCGAGTTCAACTACTTCCCAAGTCATCGGTCCTGTGGGTATAGGGTTTACAAATCAACCAATAATTCGTTTGGAAGTAACTATGCAGGGTGCTGCCAACCCATTAAGCCTAACAAGTATTACATTTAATACAACCGGAACGACGAATGTATCGGATATTGCAAGTGCAAAAGTGTATTACACTGGAACATCGACCACATTTTCAACGACAACGCAATTTGGTTCAACCATCAATAATCCTTCGGGAACGATGACATTTACTGGTTCCCAACAGTTACAGGCTGGAACTAATTACTTCTGGCTCGTTTACGATATTTCATCTTCGGCTACGGAAGGGAACTTTGTCGATGCACAATGCACCGGCTTTTCGATTGGTTCAAATAACTATACTCCTTCGGTAACAAATCCCTCGGGAGCCAGGGAAATTCGTGGTCCGAGAATTGGGACATATGCGGTTGGTACGGGGCAATACTATCCCACACTTACTGATGCATTTGCCGATATTAATACCTTCGGAATGAAGGGAAATGTTACATTGTTGATAATGACTGATATTAATGAGACTGCTACAAATCCTCCTACGCTTGGGCAATGGACTGAATATGGTGGAAGCGGTTATACATTGACAATTAAGCCCAGTGGTGGCAGCCGAACAATTTATGGTTCCTATCCCTCAACCGGTACTGTAATTCTTTATGGTGCAGACCGAGTTGTTATTGATGGTAGTATTGGTGGTAGCGGTAGGTATCTTACAATCCGAAATGATGCAACTACTGCAACCTCTGGTGCAGCGTTAATGATTTATTCCCTTGGAATTGGTGCTGGCTGTGTAAATGTTAAAGTGCAAAATTGTAATTTCTATGGGATTGGTAATTCATATACATCACCATCTCAAACTGGAAGTTATGGAATTTACATCTATGGGGGCGATAACGACTATGTAACTATCCAGAATAATGTCGTTCGACGTGCTTATTACGGAATTTACTCCCATGGTGTTTCTGGTGGGAATCTTGATAGCTTGAAAATTTTGAATAACATCATTGGTGGCGATGTTTCCTCCGATTATATCGGCTATCGTGGGATTTACATTTCACAATATGCTCAAGGAGTTCAAATCAAAGGAAATACAATTTACAATATCAAAAGAACCGATGGAACAAATTTGGCTGGAATTGAATTGAGCTCTTATTGCCAAGACGCACAAATTGTTGGAAACAAGATTTACGGAATTTATCAAGAATCTTCTGGTGGTTGGGGTGCCTACGGAATTAATATTGCTTCTTCAACAGGCAATTCGAATATTTTGATAGCGAACAATATGATTTCCGACCTTCATACTATGAATTATAGCGTTTCGAGCACGACATATAATCCATTTGGAATTAGAATTGCTGGCGGTACGAATTACAAAATTTATCACAATACTATAAATATGTATGGAAATCAAGCAAATGTTGGTTCATCTGCAAGTATGAGTGCTTGCCTTTTAATTACCACAACCTCTGTCACGGGGACAGATTTGCGTAACAATATATTTGTTAATAGTCTGGGAAGTAACATTTCTGGAAGCAAGATGTATGCCATCTATGTACCTTCTGGATTTACCTTCTCAACAATCAATTACAACGATTATTATGTTTCTGGAACTTATGGAATTCTTGGTTATTATGGAGCCGATAAAACAACTTTATCAGATTGGAGAAGTTCTTCTGGTGGAGATGGAAACTCCATAAATCTTCAGCCTTACTTCCTTGGAAATGATGATTTGCACCTGACTGGTAGCAATATTGGAGACAATAGATTTCTGGCTCCGGCATTAAGCGGAATTTCAACTGACTTCGACAATGAAACACGAAGAACAAGCAATGTTACCATTGGGTGTGATGAGGTAAGGCCAATTCTTTCTGCTGGAATTACCCTGAATCCCAGTTTGGCGGTTTATTGCAAAAATGGCTCAGTGACATTGACAGCGAATCCGAGTATTACGGGTTATATGGATGGAATTTCAAGAAGCGTAACAAATCCTGCATTTGCGTATCAATGGACAAAGAATTCAAATGACATTCAAAACCAGACAAATCAGACACTTGTTTTCAACTCACTTGTTCAAAGTGATTCGGCGAACTATGGGTGCAAGATTTCCTTCTTTGGGGAGTCGACTATAGCTCCCGATAAACTTCTTAAAGTTGAGTCTCCAATTGTTATTTTGAACCATCCAGCGAATACATCGATTTGTGCAGATTTTAATCCAACAATAAATTTAAGTGTTGTTTCCGATGGAACTATCACTGGATGGCAATGGCAGAAACGAGACGCAAATAATCCAAATGTTTGGGTAGACATTCCGGGAGCCAATGGTCCAAATTTAGTGCAACCAATTGCTAATCCACAGTCAGCAGCGGGTTATTATCGAGTAGTTATTTATGGACCTGGGAACTGCGGACCATCTCAAGTTGCCTCGAATCCTGCTTATGTTGATGTTACGGAAACGGTTAAAAATAATATAGTTTCCTGCGATAAAGACCCGGCAAACATTTGCGAGACCGATAATTTCACTTTAACTACTTCGGCTACGGGAACGATAACTGGATTTAAGTGGCAAAAGCTTATCGGAGGAACTTGGACTGACCTTGATTTAAACAAATTCCCAACTGCAAATCAAAGGACATTGGAGTTCCGTCTTGCCGACCCATCTATGAGTGGCTCCTATCGAGTTCTTGTTTATGGTTCACAAGCTTGTTACCCAACGGGCGAACCTGTTGCTTCAAACCAAATAGACATTACCGTATGGCCTCTGTTCCGAATTGTTGAACAACCGCAACCCCAATCTGTTTGCGCTGGCGAAGATGTTATGGTTTATGTTGTAACAGAGGGCGTCGTTTTGAAACATCAATGGCAAAAGGATGGAGTCGATATTACCGATAATCCAACGGCAACATCTCCTGTGCTTGTTGTTTCCAATATTAAATTCGATAATTCAGGAGTTTATCGCTGCAAATTGACAATTCAGGACTGCCGAGGTGTCGTCGATGTTTACTCTGATGAAGTGCTTATCTATGCACATTCCAAGACCAAGATTACGCGAGCGAACAAATCTCAAATCGTAACTTTGGGTAGTGTTGCAACCTTCGATTTCGATGCAAATGTTGATGGAATTCCTCCGACTGACGAAGTCAAAATACAGTGGTATCGTGGAAATCAATTGCTTGAAGATAACGATAGAATATCGGGTTCGCACTCGAATTATCTAACGATTCGTGACATTAAAGCCTCTGACCTCGGTTCGGATTACTGGGTGGTTGTCGAAGGTCTTTGTGGTTCCGATACTGCACGAGGATTTACTATTTCGGCTCCCGAGATAACAATCCTCCGAGAGCCCTCATCAGTTGATGCTTGCGAAGGAACCACGGTCGAGTTTAATGTTCAGGCTAACTTTACTGGTGGAACTCGATTGACTTATCAGTGGCGCAAAGATGGTGTGGAGTTGCAGGATAATAGCAGAATTTCCGGCGCTCGAACCTCGAAGTTAACCATATCTAATATTAACACATCCGATATTGGTAATTACGATGTGGTATTAACCCTTTTGCCAACGGGTTATACAAAGAATTCTGCCCCAGCACAATTAGTTGTCAAAGTTAAGCCAACAATTACTCAGCAGCCCCCTGCATCGATTAACCTTAACGCTGGCGAAACCTTAACCATTAGTGTCGAAGCCGAAGGTACTCAGCCGTTGAGTTATACTTGGTACAAGGATAATCAACAGGTTGCTGGAGCTAATCAATCGACTTTAGTTATTGATAATGTTACAACCGATAATGCTGGAACTTACTATTGCGTTGTTTCGAATGATTGTGGTCAGGTTCGTTCCAATAACACTGTTGTGACCGTTACATTCAAACAAATTGCCGGTGTTACAGATGCTGTTGATGGAGTCATTCTTGGCGATGCAGTTCCAAACCCGATGACAAACTCTGCTATTATTACCTTTACAATTCCCGACGATGGAAAAGTTGAGCTTTTGTTGACAGATATTTTGGGCGGTTCACTTGTTAAGCTTTACGATGGCTTTGCATCGAAGGGCACCACACGAGTTGTTGTTAACACCGAGGATTTGAATTTAACAAATGGTGTTTACGTTTACAAGTTGCGATTTAACGGTGTTGAATTGAGCAAGAAACTTATCATTATTCGATGATTGGAATAGGTTCTGAAAAAAATCAGGGGCTTCGAAAGAAGCCCCTTTTGATTTTTGTCGGCGCGGCCAGATTCGAACTGGCGACCCCTACTACCCCAAAGTAGTGCGCTAACCAGGCTGCGCTACGCGCCGTATACTCGAATGCAAAATTAATAAAAATCAATGATATGACAAACGATTTGGTATTTTTCCTACTCGAAACTATTTCCTAAGAAATCATAAATTTAGTAATTTTGCATATTTAAAAGTTTAAAACAAAGGGAATTTGTTATGTCTGGGCATAGCAAGTGGGCAAATATTAAGCACAAAAAAGCAGCAAAAGACGCAAAACGTGGGAAATTGTTTACCCGTTTAGCAAAAGAAATAACCATTGCGGCTCGCGAGGGCGGAGGCGACCCCGAGGCTAATCCTCGTTTGAGGCTTGCTATACAAAATGCCAAAGCCGAAAATATGCCTATGGAGAATATTAAAAGGGCTATTCAAAGAGGTACAGGGGAAATCCAAGGTGAAAACTACGAGGAAGTTATCTACGAAGGCTATGCACCTTTAGGAGTTGCTGTTATTCTGGAAGCAATTACAGATAATCGAAATAGAACTTATCCATTGATTCGTTCAGAGGTCAACAAACTTGGGGGGAGTATTGGCGAGCCCGGCTCCGTTATGTGGAACTTTACTCGAAAGGGAGTGATTTATATCGACCCACAAGGTTTGACCGAAGAGCAAATGCTCGAACATATTTTGGAAGCAGGTTGCGAAGATATGGAATACGATGAAGAACGAACTCGCGTTATTTGTGCATTCGAAGATATGGTTGCTTGCCAAAAGTATTTCGAGGATAAGAAGTTCAAGATTTTGGAATCTAAATTTGAATATATCCCGAAAACTACTGTTAAAATAGATAACATTGAAGCTGCGCGTAAAGTTTTGAAATTCTTCGATACATTGGAAGAACTCGACGATGTGCAGAATGTGTATGGGAATTATGAATTTACTGATGAGGTTCTCTCTCAACTGGAAAAAGAACAAAACTGATGTTAATTCTTGGAATTGACCCCGGTTCGGTTAAATGTGGTTTTGGAATAGTTGATTTCGAAGGCTTTCCCCCTAAGATAATTAAAGTAGGATTAATAAGACCAAAGTTCAAAGATAAATTCCATTTCCTCGATAAACTTAAATTTATTTATGATGAGTTAAATTCTTTGCTGGATTATTTCGATATAGTCGAAACGGCAGTGGAGTCCCAATTCTATTCCAAGAACCCTCAATCGTTGATGAAATTGACCCAAGCGAAAACCGTTGTTGAACTTGCGATGCTAAATCGAAACATTCCTGTTTTTGAGTATTCACCACGGGAAATTAAACTTGCAATAACAGGCAGAGGTGGTGCCACGAAAAAAAGTGTTCAATATATGGTTGAAAGCATTTTTGATGTTAATTTGAAAAATAAAACGACAGATATTTCAGATGCACTTGCTGTTGCTCTTTGCCATATCTCTCGAAAAGTTAATCTAAATACAAAAAGGAACTCCCCCCGAAATTGGAGGGAGTTCGTTCAAATGAATCCAGAAAGGGTAATTTCTCAGTAGGTTATTTTCCGCCGCCCAATTGTTCCCAAGATTCAACAGGAGTTTTGATTATCACTTGAACAGTTCGATTGTAGAATCGACCTTCGGGCAATGAGTTATCGTAGAGCGGCTCATCTTCACCAACACCGCGTTTGTTAATATATCCAACTTTACCCTTTGTTTGTTGCATTATCCCATTGTAAACTGTGGTCGCTCTTCGTTCGGAAAGTGCTTGATTGTGCTCATATAAGCCAACAACATCGGTGTGTCCTACAACTTCAACATAGGAGGTTGGAAGAACTCTGTTGTAAACATATTCTCGCATAATTCTTTCGTTGATTGGACCTGCATCGGAACGGTCGAATGGGAATAGAATCAAACTGTATCGTTCGATTGTACTATCTTTCGCTCCCTTTTGAATATCGACTTTTTTCTGTTCAGTTGTTACTTGCATAACGGGAATCATAATTGGGTCGCTAGAGCATTCTTTATCGTTAATCGTTGTGACAATTAATTGAGCCGTGAATGGAACCTCATCTTTTGGATACTCGCCTTCGGAACTCTTCCAGTCCCAAGTATATTTATTTTCGACAACACCAATGTCTTTTAGAGTATTCCATTCTCGACCGCCTCGTTTCACTTCGATTCTACGAGCCTTGACAAGAGCATCTTCGATTCCATTTTTCAGAGTGAAATTCATTGTTTCTGGTTGCGGGAAAGTCTTTGGGTCTTTATCGAAGACTGGTTTCATAATGTTCCAGTCGTTGCAAAGTATTTCTACTCTACGATTTTCGACGATACCCAGCGAGTCATTAAGGTTGGAAACAACAGCGGGCTGGTTCCGAACGGTGATTTTCATTCGTTTTTCGTCAATGCCCCAAACATCACGCAAATATTTGAAAACTGCTTCGGCTCGTTCTTTCGAAAGATTGGGTCGCTTTTCTTCGGGGGTTTTACCATCGTTGCAGCCAACAATCTCGATTTTGGCTTCAGGGTATTTGTTGAGCCGGTAGCCGTAAATGTTGAGAATATGATAGTATTTTTCTAAAGTTCCGCCACGAATAGTAGTGTCTGTAAATGCCTTTTTGAATTTGTCGTCAGGAGATTTGAATAGAATGTAACGGTCTGGAATTTTAGAGGAACCAGCATCGAAGAAAACATAATTAAGCAGTGGATAAAGGTCCCAAGTTTGGAATTGTTCCATTACCAAACCACGGAAATTCGCTATTTCCGGCTTGATTTTTTTGTTTTCAGCAACATATTTTGCTTCTTCAATTTCTGCACCAATAACTGGGCGTTGACCAAGCGGAATGACAACATTTATAACATCTGCATACTTTTTGGCTTCTTCTGGGTCCGTCGTTGGTTTTGGCTTGTCTACGCGAACAATCTTAGTTGTTTTGCCATACTTGGGATTTTCTGCGGTTATTTCAAGATTTACAAATTTAATTGAATCTCGTGGGTCCCCGTAATCAGTATTGGACACAACGAAATCAATTTCCGTTCTGGTTGCTTTCAAAGTATCGACAACGACACGATTAATGATTGGACTCTTGATAGTAACAATTGCTGGAATATTTTCGCCACTACATTCATCAATTACTGTGGTTTTTACGACTACCGCACGGAAATAAGATGGCACAAAAGCCATAAATATGTCGAAGTCGCCCTGATAACCGGGAATGTCTTTTCTACGAGAAGAGAAATATAACACATCGCCCGATGCTGGTAGCGTTATGAATTGGTCATCTTGAGGTGTGTTTAATGGAATTCCAAGGTTTTCAGGTTTTGACCATTTTTTAGTGACAGGGTCGTAACGAGTTACGTAAAAATCAAGACCACCATAATTAGGTTGGTGTCCTTTAGACGAAAAGAACAGAGTTTGGTTATCGGCAGCAATAAAAGGACCGCAATCTTGGACAGGTGTATTAATTTCAGTTAGATTTTTTGCCGGGAGCCATTCTTCGGTTTCGGGGTCGAAATCAGAATACCAAATGTCCATATTGTCCCAATTTTCGTTGTTTCCATCGGAATTTGGTCCCGGGCGTGTGGAAACGAAATACAGCCTGCTTTGGTCTGGGGCAATAGATGGTTGGGCATCGAAGTATTTAGAATTTACATTTGGACCAAGATTGTAAGGACGGCTCCATTTATCTCCTTCAATTGTTGTTTTGTAAATATCGCAATCACCAAATCCGTCGGGACGACTGCAAGCAGTGAAATAAAGTGTTTGCCCGTCGGCGGCAATTGATGCAACGCCTTCGTTTTCGGGTGTATTTACACCTTGATATCCCCAGATGGTTGTGGTATCAATATTGAAGGGCTTGAAGAAAATTGTGTCGAGCCGGTCATTCTTTTTCGTTGCCCAAAAATCGTGGCTGGGCTTGTCGGTTTTGGGATTAATTTTACTACCTGGCCTGTTGGAGACAAAGTAAAGGGTCTTGCCATCGGCGCTAATAGTAGGTGCATAATCCAAACCTTTCCAATTCACAACAGGTCCAAGATTGATGATACGGATTTTCGACTTGTCGAAAATTTGGGGTTGGTCTTGAGTTGGAGTATTTGGAGTGTTGGGAGAATTTGCATCTTCAATTACNGCGCCCCAAAGAAAGTATTGTTCCGAAGCATTTTCCGTCTTGGAAGATTTNNCATTGGGTTTTGCAGAAAGTAAAGAAACGCTTAGAAAAATCACAGCAAAAATGATTGTGAAGTNGTTTCGATAAATCATTTTGACCTTCCTTTTATAACTAACATAAAAAATGTCATTTTCAAAATTGAAAATTAATTAATATTTTTTTAACAAAAAAATTTTACATAAATTTCAAAATATAGAGACAAACTCATTTCCCTTGTAAATTTATTTTGGAAATGTTTGTCAATATTTTTACTACAAAAATTTTTGTTATATTTTTGGAGATTTTGAATGAATTGAAATGGAATAATCAAATTATGATGTTTAATATCTTGTTTGGTACAAAAATGACTTTTCGAATTTCTTTCCCGGCAAGGTACTTTTGAACATTTGGTTCCGATTTGGCAATGTCCAAAACTTCGTTTTCAGGCGTGTCGATAGGAACGTTTATCCTTGCACGAATTTTACTATTAATTTGAACGACAATTTCGACTTCCTTTTTAATGGCTTTGTGTTCGTCGAACTCTGGGAAGGAGTAAGTGAAGATGGACTCAGAATACCCCAACTTATGCCAAAGTTCTTCGGAAATGTGAGGTGCAAATGGTGCTAAGATTAAAAGGAACTTTTTCAGTGCCTCTTTTGGTTTTTTCTCAAATTTGTAGAACTCATTAACGAAAATCATCATCTGGGCAATTGCAGTGTTGAAGCGTAAATTCTCGATATCTTCGGTAACCTTTTTGATAGTGGAATGTAGTATGTATTCCTGCTCTGGTGTTAAAGGCAAATCTTCTATATTTGGATTGAGATTGCCATTTTCGTCAATAAATAAACGCCAAATTCTGTTAAGAAAACGGTTAATTCCTTCGATTCCTGTTGTCGACCAGGGTTTTGTGTCTTGTAGCGGACCAAGGAACATTTCAAACATTCTCAGTGAATCTGCGCCATATTTTTGTACTACTTCATCGGGGTTAACAACATTACCTAAGGACTTTGACATTTTCCGTCCATCTTCGCCGAGAATTAAACCTTGATGGAAAAGCTTATAAAAAGGTTCAGGCGTAGAAACATAGCCATAGTCGTAGAGGACCTTGTGCCAGAAGCGAGCATAGAGCAGATGAAGCACAGCGTGTTCAGCTCCCCCGACATAAAGGTCGACACCATTGGGTTGCATCCAGTATCGTTCTTTTTCGGAGTCGCAGAAGAATTGGTCGTTGTGAGGGTCAAT